>DASTZT010000300.1:0-30267 GCA_035764225.1 Ktedonobacteraceae bacterium | reverse complement strand
CCATACCAAAGCCGTCAATGGTTTCCTGATCTGTACCTGGGGTCATATTCCCAGGTTTGGACTTGATACGCTCGTAAGCCAGAATATAGAGTTCCGGTTTGAACATCAGTCTGTAGAGATCGAAGTTAGTCCACGCGCAGTTTGCATTCTGCTTGCGGATTACTTCTAATCTTTCCAGACCGTTTAAGCAACCCGCATCTTTCTGCATCTGCGGCGTCTCCTTATTCTCTTGTTCGGTTCGACTATCACCTGATCTTTTCAGTGAGATTGTGAGCTTGCTAGTGAAGTTTATTGCTAGCTTTGCTGCTCTTCCCCATCTATTAAAAGAGTCGTTACCAGTCTCTTAATGTTTGTGGGGTCGGTCAGCGTTGCTCTGTCCACTTGTTCCTTGACTTTTTTTAGAGCAAGATCGCTCATGTCCTTTAAAGGAACATTGCTCCAGAGGTGGGAATAGCACAATTGTTTGAAGTCGTCTGTACTAATACCGTTATGTATTAGGAGTGCTGTCGGTCGGCTATCTTCTGGGAAGACAACCCATGACAACATGGCGTCTTCAAGTGCTCTGGGTCTCGCTTGCAAGGCTTCCATTACTGGGATTACTTTTCCACTCTCTATGTCTTTGAGTGGTACCTTATCCTTATCAACAATCATCAACATTACTGTGGTGACTGAGTGGATATCTCGAAGTAGATAATATGTGCTAATATTACCGACTCCGTGAACAGGCAATCTATCATCGATAACCTGTAGATATTGGATTTTACCGCAATAGAGATTGTCAAACGAGTCCATATATCCCTCTTCTCTGCTAACACTCCACTTTTACAAAAGCTGTGTTCCCACCAATTTTGACTTTGGCAGTAGCCATCTTTTCGACTGACGCTTTTGTACCTCCCTACGGTTACTAGGGTCGCCTAGCCACCGTCCCATCTTTTTGGCCCTGTGTACCCTCCGGTACAGCCTACAGATAGGCGATGGAGTACCTTCTACACCCCTTCCCCCTGTCTCAGGCATTACCCTGAGCGTTTGAGTACTATGGGTGTTCTGTCACCATAAGGCTCTCGCCTTTTAGGTGATCCCCTGGTTACGTAGCTTCCCTTGTCTCCACTTAGGTTCCCTATTAGTCGGTACCCCTCTCACTGAGGGTTGCTGCGATGGGATACATTCCAGCACACTGACATCGTTTGTACTGGACCATCGCGCAGGCTCAATAGTACCATGAATGCCTGGGTCCACACGCAAGACCGCTCGACTAGGGTTCAGGCAGATCAGCCTTAACCATATGGAGATTAGCTGACAGACCTGGACATAGGTACTTAGTCCATCCTGCCTTACTAGCGGCATGCTACTGTCCCCTACAGCCTTTCGGTGTAAGGTAAGCCGCTGCTTTACACTCATTGTCCTCGTAGAACTCTCACGTAATGAAAAAGAGACGACCTCATCGAAGCCGTCTCTTCTCACCAGTGGGCAATACAGGACTTGAACCTGTGACCTCTACCATGTCAAGGTAGCGCTCTAGCCGGCTGAGCTAATTGCCCTCGTAAGAGTTAATGATGAATGGCAGCTTCCTATCAGTTTGATCTAATCGCCCTTGTTAAGCTAACAGTCCATTCTACGAGTAAGTATCAGAGTGGCCGTACTTCACGGCTTGGAAAGGTACGCGTCTCAGGGCGCACATGTCAAGGTAGCGCTCTAACCAACTGAGCTAATCGCCCCTGACTGGCATAATGATAGCATCAGAGGCGGTCATTGTCAAGTACTTTTTGCGAGAAAAAACAGGATGTTGTAAAACACTTGCTGATTGAGCCTATTTCCTCTCTGGAGCTTCAGAAAGCTATTGTTTTTCTCTTCCCATCGCGAATGTCAAGAAGCAATGAGAGGAAAAATTGTGAAGTTTTTGTAAATGTTGGAAAAAACGCTATTCATGACCTTGCATATAAAAGAATGCAATGTTATACTTCAATTTGTCGAGGTCTTTGCATATCCATACGACTGGATACGCTGTGGCAAATTTGCCAACGCTATCATCGGAATTTGCTTAAGAAAGAGTGGTATTTTGCCTAGGAAGGTGTAGTTTTGATGCTTCCTTCGGCTCATAAGCTGATTGTAAAAAGACAAAAAACATATTTTAAGGGTTTCGTTCGTCGTCATGTCAGTCATTTTTTAGCTCTATTTCTTTTGCTCATCCTCATTGGTCTTGAATTCGCTCCTTTTAATTCGCTGAGGGCTAATGCCCAAAGCCATACTGCGCCAACTGTCAATAACGCCTGCCAGAATATAGGCTATTCACCCGATGGGAACCCATTTCCCTTGTGTCCGGGACCGTTTCCCATAGGGGGCAATTGCGTGTGGTGGGCCTGGGAGGAGTGGCACCTGTTGGGCTATAATCTCCCTGTCAATTGGGGCAATGCTGCCGACTGGGTTGTCGATGCCGAGCGTTCTGGTCTGCCGCTTGGTACTACGCCGCGCGTCGGCTCTATTGCGGTCTTTCCACGAGGCGATGGCGTCTGGGCATTTGGCCCTGAAGGGCATGTTGCCTTCGTGACTGCCGTAGCCAATGATGGCCTGACGTTCAATGTGACCTATCAGAACTATGGCGATCCTAAAGGGATGTATGTTGGGATAGGCTATAACGCCCTCGTGATTAACCAGCCGCGCTTTCAAAATGGGGCGTTGCGTTTTATTTATTTCCCCCGCGCAATCGATCTTCATCTTTTTGCTCGTCTTCCCGGCATCGGTGGCGATAACCTGTCCGGTGTGGCTCAATCCAATCAGCAACTGTTAGATACTAATGCCGCAGGAGATACTAACACCGCAGGGAATACCACCACTGCTGGGAATGCGACTATCGCGGGGAATGCCACGAGTGCAGCTCTCACCAGCGACCGGATTGCGCTGGGACTAGCGCCGGTTTCTTCAGATCAGGAGTTTAACGCAGACTTTACGGGGACGGGCATCAGCGACCTCTTGCTCTATAATCGTCAGCAGGGGAGTCTCAATGTCTTCAGGCTGGATAACACCGTGCCAACTCGTGTTGTGGGGAAACGGTTGCCGCGTGAGGCTATCGATGACTTGGGAGCCGAGGCATTGCATGGCCCGCCCCTGGCAAAACTAGGCGATTCTATCGTGCCTGCTGGTCAATGGGGATCGTCGCTGGATATTCATATTGGCGACTTTTCTGGCTCAGGGAAATCTGATATTCTGCTTTATGATCGTGCTACCGGTACGATCCATCTCTTAAGCCTGACGCCACAATTGACAATTCAGAAGCATGTAACCATTCCTGGCATGGGAGCTGGTTGGGAACTCTATGTTGGACGTTTCGATGGGCAGAGTACGGGTGTGTTTATGTACAAACGCTATGCGCAGCCCGATCCATCTGCTCCTGCCTCGTCTCCTACTCAGGGGCCTTCTTCAAACGTTCCAGTCCCAACGTCAACACCGAATTCGGTCCCCCCATCTCATCAGGGGTCAACGCCGACGCCGACGCCGACACCGCGTCCGACATTAACGCCGACACTGAGTCCGACGCCGAGTCCAACACTAACGCCGACACCGACACCGAGTCCGACGCCGAGTCCAATACCAACACCTGTGCCGACGCCAACACCAACACCAACACCAACGCCGACGCCAACACCAGTGCCGACACCAACACCAACGCCGACACCTGTGCCGAGTCCAACACCAACGCCAACAGCCGCGCCGACACCTGTGCCGACGCCGACGCCAACGCCGACTTCAACAGCCGCGCCGACGGTGACGCCAACGCCAACTTCGACTGCGATAGGAGCGAAAGCTGATATTTTTGATCCTTCCGTAGCGCCACCGCCTATTGCGGGCGTTGGTGATCTTAGCGGCGTTCAACTGGAGGATTGGGAAAAGCAGAATCGCACAGCCAATGTCTATGTAATGAGTTTCGATAAAAATTTCCAAGTGCGTCAGCAGCAAACATATACGCTCTGGCATGCTAACTGGGAAGTGTATGTTGGACGTTTCGTCAGTGCCGATCAGGATGGCCTCTTCCTCTACGACCGGAAGGCTGGTGAGGGGCGCATGGTCAGCTTTGATAGCAATATGCGTATCTCCCACTATCAGGTAGTGCATAACCTGGATGGGAACTGGCTCCCCTATAGCGGCGATTTCCTTGCAACCGGGCGGTCGCAACTGATGCTCTATGATCCCAGCTCAGGTTCTGGACAAATCCTGACTTTTGACTCAGACCTCAAGCTGGTACAGCAGAAGCTCTATCCCGATTGGGGAGAAAACAAGGTGCTCTACGTTGGTCATTTTGGGATGCCTCAACTAAGCATCATGCTCTATGACCCATTAGCGGCCAGAAGTACTTTTCTCGCCTTCGATAGTTCGTTAGAAGTTGTTCACCAGTATGATGGGAAGAGCTGGGATCAGCGCTGGCAAATTCTGGTCGGAGCGTTTGTTGACCATGCACGCTGTATCAAGGATGGAAACTGTGCTACTGGCGACGATATCCTCGTACTGGATCGGAGTAGCGGCCAGATTATGCAATATGTCTTCTCGTTTGGGCGCAAATACCAGGTCTATGATAATCGTGTCAAGTCTTTTGAGCGCCTGGGGGTTGCAACGACAATCGATCCGCACCTGAATGAGGTTGACACGACGACTTTTAACCTGGTCGGTACGTTCTCTACCGATATTAAGGGCGAAGAACTCTACTAAGTGCGTCGCGCCATGATACAATAACAACTATGCGACATATATTTTTGGTAGGGCTTTCAGGAAGTGGAAAAAGCACAGTTGGGCGTATCCTGGCTGAGCATTTAGGTAAACCCTTGCTAGATATTGATGCGCTGGTAGAAAAGGAGAGCGGTGAGCGCATCACGACGATGTTTGCCCAACGGGGTGAGGACTACTTCCGAGATTACGAAAGCCGTGAATTAGAAAAAGCTGTGCGGGAAGCGGATGGTGCCATCATTGTGACTGGTGGTGGTATTGTGATGCGTCCCGCCAACCGTGCTTTGATGGCGGAACAAGGCACGCGTATTTTTCTCCAGGTTGATCCGCAGATTGCCCTCCAACGTCTTCAGGCTCAGCAACAGGCCGCGTTGGCGCAGGGTGGTGTTCCTGAGATCCGTCCTCTGCTGGCCGGTCCTGATCCGCTAGCTACCCTCCAACATCTCTTGTCTGCTCGTCTTGGCTGGTATGAAGAGGCTGAGTTAGCTTGCCGAACTGAGGGGAAAAGCCCTGAGCAGGTTGTTCAGGAGATCATTGCTTTGCTGATCGGCGCTGGTTTGTTGGATGAGGTTGCTCCTGTTGTGCGCCATATTCGCGTTGGAGATGGCTACGATGCTATCGTTGACTGGGGGGGGCTGGGACGGTTGGATCGCTATCTTAGTCAGTTGAAGATCCCACCGCGCTTGTTTCTAATCACCGATAGCAATTTACGTGATCTCTATGCTCCAATAGTGATGCGGAACCTCTCAAACGCTGGCTTTGAGCCGCATCTGTATGTTCTCCCTGCCGGAGAAACCAGTAAATCATTTGAACAACTCAATGCCATTTATGATTGGCTGATTGATCTACATGCCGAGAGGAAAGAGGCAATTGTGGCCCTGGGTGGTGGCGTGGTGGGGGATCTGGCAGGTTTTGTGGCGGCAACCTACCTTCGCGGCGTGCCGTTGGTGCAGGTGCCGACCTCCTTATTGGCACAGGTAGATGCTGCTATTGGTGGCAAAACGGGCGTAAATCATGCGAAGGGAAAAAATCTCATCGGCGCTTTCTATCATCCACGCCTGGTCCTTGCTGATCCGGCAACGCTGCTCACATTACCGGTGCGTGAGCGGACTGAGGGATGGGCAGAAATCGTCAAATATGGTATCATACTTGACACTGAATTATTCGCTTTGCTTGAGGCGCATGCAGATGCATTACGCGAGTTCTCTCATTCCTCCGTTGCTCTGCTCTGTCAAATCGTGGCTCGTTGCATTGATTTGAAAGTGGAGGTGATAGAAGGGGATGAACGTGAACAGGGACGCCGGGCTATTTTAAACTATGGTCATACGGTCGGTCATGCGTTAGAGAATGCGTCAGGGTATGGCGAGTGGTTGCATGGCGAGGCGGTTTCGCTTGGGATGGTGGTTGCGGCTACTATCGCACAAGAAGCTGGCATGTTTGCGGCAACGGAGGTAGTGCGACAGAATATGTTGTTGGCAGCACTGGGCTTACCCGTAAGCTATCATGGGTCGGTGAGTGCGCAAGATATTCTGGTAAGGGTACAACTGGATAAAAAGGTGGTGGGCAAACGCGTTCATTGGGTCATGCCGCAGCGGATTGGCGCAGTTATCACAACTCCTTTGCCTGATGAACTGGTGGAACGCGTTGTAACAACATTTTTTGCAGAAAAGGAAGCGTAGGATATGCTGACCATTCTGGTTTTGCATGGACCAAATCTCAATACATTGGGAACGCGCCAGCCTGAGGTCTATGGTACAGTAACATTAGAGCAAATCAACGAGCTGCTGCGTGTGCGTGGCAAGTCTCTAGAGATAACTGTGGATTGTTTTCAGTCGAACCATGAAGGGGCTTTGATTGACTACATTCAGCAAAACGCGGAAAAAGCAGAGGGCATTATTATCAATCCTGGGGCGCTCACCCACTACTCCATCGCCTTGCGAGATGCGCTAGCGGCGGTGAAGTGTCCGACGATTGAGGTACACCTGAGCAATATTTATGCGCGTGAGTCCTTTCGGCATCATTCGATGATTGCTCCAGTTTGTCGAGGCCATATTGCCGGTCTTGGCTGGCGTGGCTATTTGTTGGCGTTAGATGTACTAGGTGAGCTGATACGCGAGAATCTAAAGGGGAATTAGCATGAGTCAAGAGCATATTAATCAACTTCGCTCCTGGATGACCGAACAAGGGATCGACGCTTTCCTGGTGACGCAGCCGCAGAATCGCTCCTATTTGAGTGGTTGGCTCAATGACGATACCGAGGGGTCTGGTTCTCTGCTGATTGGACAGGGACAACAGATTCTGTTAACCAATCCTCTCTATGCGGAAGTTGCCGAGCGGGAGGCTGTTGGTTGGAAGGTGATTGTTCCTCCCGCCCGTGAGTATCATACGGCTATAGCAGCTCTGGCTCAAGAGCACGGGTGGAAGACCATTGGTTTTGAGGCGGCGGTGCTCAGCTACCTGGAATATGAGAAACTGGCAAGTGCTGGCAAAGGGATCTATACGCTCAAGCCGATTGAGCACGGTTTTATCAGCCAGCTGCGCCAGGTCAAGTCTGCTGAAGAAATTGCTTTGCTCAAACATGCGATTGAGATTACCGATAAAACGTTTGCCCATATTTGTGAGTGGATTCAGCCGGGCATGACGGAGAAGCAGGTGCAGTGGGAAATAGCCCGCACAATGGTCGAGTTGGGCGCTGAGAGTCCTTCCTTTGAAGCGATTGTAGCATCAGGCCCCAATGGTTCAATGCCCCATGCTCATGCGGGACAACGCCAGATTAAGCGTGGTGAGCTGATTACTATCGATATGGGCGCTCGTTACAAGGGCTATTGCGCGGATATGACGCGTACTATCTGTCTGGGAGAGCCAGCAGAACCCCGGATGCGCGAGGTATACGATGCTGTTCTGCGGGCGATGAGGACGTGCGAGCAAGGACTCAATGCCAGAGTGTCCGGTCTGGCTGGCGATGCGTTGGCGCGTAACGTCTTAGAGCAAGCGGAGCTAGCACAGTATTATGTCCACAGCACAGGACATGGCGTCGGGTTGCAGGTCCATGAGGGGCCTAATCTCTCGCCGCGAGCTCCTGAGGATCAGCTTTTGCCTGCTGGCAGCGTTGTAACTGTTGAACCTGGGGTGTATATTCCTGGTTGGAGTGGGGTGCGCATTGAGGATTGTGTGCTGATTAAAGAGGATGGCGCTGAGGTGTTAACCCAATCACCGACAGAACTGGTGATTCAGCGATAGAGGAGCTTTTTGCATGATCTCTACAAGCGATCTGAAAAAGGGTCTGGCGATTGAGGCGGAGGGCCAGCCCTGTAATATTATCGAGTGGCAACATGTTAAAATTGGGCGTGGCGGGGCGATTGTGCGCATGAAGTTGCGCAATCTGCGCACCGGAGCGACGTTTGAGCGAACCTATGATTCAGGCGAAAAATTCAAACGCCTGTACCTGGATCGCTCAAACGTCACCTATCAGTATCAGGATGGCGATCAGTACCATTTTATGGACACCAGCTCGTATGAGGATGTAGTCTTGACCAAAGAGCAGCTTGCTGATGCCAAAAACTATTTGATTGACAACCTGGAACTGGACATTGTGCGTTATAACGATGAGCCGATTTCAGTTGAATTGCCGGAGAAGCTGACGTTGCGGGTGGAATACACCGAACCAGGTTTCAAAGGTGATACCGCGACAGGTGGCACCAAGCCCGCGACCACCGAGACCGGGCTGGTTGTACAGGTGCCGCTCTTTATCACAACGGGCGATTTGATTCGTGTGAATACAACAACAGGAGCGTATGTAGAGCGTGTGTAGAACGCAACGCCGCTGCATGCTCCTCTTATCTTAGAAATTGGAGTTCTAGTCAGTATGGATGCCAAAAAACATTCTTCTTACGATGTGGAAGCAACTGCTGATGAGGATCAGAGCGTTAGTATCGAGCAGTTGCAACATCTTGTCCACTTGCTGGACCGCAGCGATATAACCGAACTAGAAGTGAAGCGCCCTGAAACGGGGACGCGCCTGGTCCTCAGAAAGGCTCGACTGCCAGAAGCGGGAGAGCATAACGGTTTCCATGCCATAGCTCCTGCCGCACAAGAGGAAGAGGATGTGTTGGCAGAGGAAGAGACGAAAGCCACAATAGTTGCTCCTCTCGTGGGCATGTTTCATACCTGGGCCAAGCCCAAAGGAGGCTCGCTGGTTGCCGTTGGAGACCGCGTAAAGACGGGCCAACTGGTGGGCACGATTCAGTCTCTGAATGTGATTAACGAAGTAGAGTCTACAGTAAGCGGGCGGGTGGTTGAGATTTTTGTACAGGACGAGCAAGCTGTAGAGTATGGACAGCCGCTGATGCTCATTGATTGCTCAGAGGAGGCATAAGGAGTATGTATCTTCCAGATGCTCTGGATACTCCGTCAGTTGTCAGCGTTTCCGAACTCTCGCTCTACCTGAAGAGCCTGTTGGAGATGGATGATAATCTGCAGAATATATGGGTTCAGGGTGAGGTCTCCAACTGCAAAACCTATCCTTCCGGGCATTGTTATTTTACTCTGAAAGAAGGAGAAGCTCAGCTCCTTTGCGTCTTTTTCAAGCATTCGCGTCTGCGTTCCTCCGCTCCAGTTCTGCGCGATGGCATGGCGATTGCTATCAATGGTCGTATTTCTTATTACGAACGGGATGGCAAGCTTCAGTGTTATGTTGAAAGCGTCAAATTGCTAGGAGAGGGGGAGCTTTTTCAGCGTTTTGAGCAGCTTAAGGCGCGTCTGGCGGCAGAAGGTCTGTTTGATCCCGAAAGAAAGCGTCCCTTACCTCAGCAACCGGCGATAATCGGGATCGTCACTTCTCCCCAGGCCGCCGCCTTGCAAGACATGTTGCGTGTGCTGCGCATGCGCTATCCACTGGTCCAGGTCATTTTCTCGCCCGCGCTGGTTCAGGGGACGGAGGCTCCCACCTCCATTGCTGCTGCCCTCGATCTCCTTAACGAACATGGAGAGGCTGAGGTGATAATTGTGGGACGTGGCGGCGGTTCGATAGAGGAGCTGTGGGCTTTCAATGAGGAGGTGGTTGCACGTGCCATTGCTCGTTCGCGTATTCCAGTCATCAGTGGCGTTGGGCACGAAACAGATTTCACTATCGCTGATTTTGTCGCGGATCACCGGGCCTCAACGCCCACGGCTGCCGCCACGCTGGCCGTGCCCAATATTGAGGACTGGCGGGCGGAAGTGCAGGAGAAACAGGTGCTGCTGGCCGCTTTGATGAGGGAGCGCGTAGAGGATCTGAAAGAGCAGCTAGCATATAGCGTACAAGATTTGCGTCGTGCCAGTCCGCTCAATCTAGTCGATCAGCGGCGGCAGCAGATCGATGATACCATTGAGCGTTTGCAGACGCGGATGCAGCATATGGTCTCGCTCCATCACGAGCGGTTGCGCGGCGTTGCCGAGCGGTTGCATGCCTTAAGTCCTTTGTTAACGATTGCTCGTGGCTATGCCGTCGTGCGCCATGAAAGCCAGCAGATCGTAGTGACGAGCACCCAGCAAGTCCACATTGGCGATAGATTGACAATCCAGGTGCAGGACGGCTATATTCCTGTAGAGGTTCAGCAGTAAAGGTAGGGTCAGGTCGAGCATGGAAACATTATCCTTTGAAGAAGCTTTCACGCAGCTTGAAGCGGCGGTGGCGGCATTACAAGATGGAAAAATGCCGCTTGAGCGCGCGCTGCAATATTATCAAGATGGCATGAAACTGGCGCAGCACTGCAATGTGTTATTACAAAAAGCTGAATTATCGGTGCAACAGTTGAGTATTGATACCGATGGTTCGTTGTCTGTACAACAGATGGAATTGTAGAAGGACGGATGCCCCAACATCTGATAAATAATACCCTGTTAGATAATCGTATCCTATTGGCATCTTTTCTCGCATGGGCTATTGCGCAGGTAAGCAAAACGATCTACGAATTATTTCGCCAGCGCAAGTTCAACCTGAGTCGTCTGGTTTCCTCAGGAGGGATGCCTAGCTCTCATTCTGCCCTGGTGACGGGACTGGCAACCGCCACCGGACGGGTTAATGGTGTCGGCTCGGCTGTTTTTGCTATTACGGTGGTGCTGGCGAGTATCGTGATGTATGATGCTGCTGGTGTGCGTCGAGCCGTGAGTATCCAGGCGCGTATTCTTAATCAGATGATTGACGAAGCGTTTCAAGGGCATCCAATTGCGGAAGAACGGCTCCGCGAGTTAATCGGCCATACCCCCGTTCAGGTTTTTGTCGGCGGCCTGGTCGGCATTGTTGTAGGACTCCTTTTAACCATGTGACAGCATAAAACAGGCGAAAGCGCTTCGTTTACTCCCATAGCTCCTGATTTGCTAGAGGTATTTCTAGCTATTGATAGATTAATGCAAAAGATGCTTCATCCGTAGTAACTTACAAAATTGTGGAGCATTACCTTTTAGTATATTGTAATTTACAATAATACACGTTATAGTATCCTTTGGTAGTATCGTTTATATCATTCCCGAATGTATGCTTTAAGGGGGCATAGCATGCAGTCGATCCGAGGCATTTTTGTGAAAGGGCTTCAAAGGCATCCTCAAGATATCAGGTAGTAACCTCGCAGAAAATCAACGAACTGTATTTCCTGACCGTGTAGATTAGGCAGTATGACAACGTAGTAGTAAAGAGGTACTGTAGAATATAGTCCGGTAGAGAGGAGATGCGATGAAATTGCTGGTTATCGATAATGACCGTGATTTGGTCGAGATGCTCACGAGTTGGCTCAAAACGCTTGGCTACGAAGTGTATCGTGCCTACGATGCAGAGAAGGCGAAAAGTGAGTGGATTGAGCAACGTCCAGATCTGGTCATTCTAGATACAGCCCTCCAGGATGTGGATGCCCTGGCGATGTGTCGTGAACTTCGTCATAAGCACGACGCGTTAGTAATGGTCGTGACAGATGGAAAAGACGTACAGGACGAGATCCGCTGCCTGGACGCAGGCGTGGATGATTATTTACGCAAACCGTTCTTTCCTTCTCAATTGCTGGCCCGTATCCGTGCGATCAGCCGACGAGCGCGCTCCACTCTGGAGCGACGACCTTCTTCGGTGATTACTGTTGGTCCTATTTGCGTTGATTCATTGCATAACGAAGTCACGATTCGCGGGAAAGTCGTTCGTCTGACGCCAACTGAAAGCAAACTCCTGCACCTGCTCGCTGCGAATGCCAATGATGTATGCACGGCCAATCATATTGTTGCTCATGTGTGGGGATATAATGGTGACGGAGATGTCTGCTTGATCAAAGCTCATATCCGCCATCTGCGCCAAAAAGTTGAACTCGATCCTGGGAATCCGCGTTATATTCTAACAGTCCCTGGCGTTGGTTATACGTTAAGCCTTCGGGCTACAGATGAGTTGGAAGAGACACAGGAGCCTGCTCGTCCGTTGCGGGTAGTTTCCAGGTAAGCAGAATGGCCTAAGAATGAGATGGCAGTTTGTTGCATTCTCAGCAAACTGCCATCTCATTGCTATCTTCTTCACGAATGAAAGGAGTGCTCCTCTTGATGAAAGTGCCTCTTGTTGATCTGCGTGCCCAATACCTTCCCTTGAAAGCCGAAATTATGGCGGCATTTGAGGAAGTGCTTGAAAGTATGCAGCTCTTTCTTGGCCCCAGACAGCGCGCATTCGAGCAAACGTTCGCGACCTATTGTGGATGTCAGCATGGAGTTGGTGTCTCCTCAGGCACCGATGCGCTGGCTCTGGCCCTGCGTGCCTGCGATATTGGCCCCGGTGATGAGGTTATCACGGTGTCAAATACGTTTATCGCGACGGTGGAGGCGATTGCGATGGTGGGGGCAACGCCTGTTTTTGTTGATATTGATCCAGAAACCTATCTCATGGATTGGCACGGGCTAGAACACGTTCTGTCTCCACGGACGCGGGCCATTCTGCCAGTACACCTCTATGGGCATCCCGTCGAAATGCAGCCCATCATGGATTTTGCGCACAAGCATGAGTTGCGGGTGATTGAGGATGCTTCTCAAGCTCATGGAGCGACCTACCAGGGGCAACGCGTTGGCAGCTTCGGCGATGTTGCCGCCTTTAGCCTCTACTATAGTAAGAACCTGGGAGCCTTTGGCGAAGCCGGAATCTGTACAACCAACGATGAGGCACTGGCTGAGAAGATGCGAATGATCCGCGATCACGGCTCCCGCGTGCGCTACCAGCACGAGGTCATGGGGGTCAATGCTCGCCTCGATGAGATGCAGGCAGCAGTTTTGCAGATAAAAATGCCCTATCTTGAGCGATGGAACGCGGCTCGCCGATCTCATGCCGATGCCTATACCACACAATTGCGCGGCATCGTGGAAACGGTGCCGATAACGCGCTCGTGGGCAACCCATGTCTATTGTTATTATGTGGTGCAAGTACCCGAACGCGACCAGCTGCGTAAGGTGTTGGAGCAAGAGGGCATTGGCACAAATATTCACTATCCTACTCCGATTCACTTGCAACCTGTTTGTGCCCGCTATGGCTATAAAAACGGCATGCTTCCCGTGACCGAAGCGGTAGCCAGCCGTATTGTTTCTTTGCCCATGTATCCAGAGCTAACGGAGGAGCAGATACAACTGGTTGTAGCCTCTGTCAAGCGCAATATCTCGCCTCATTCATCCTACCTCTAGCCTTGTCTAATACTGCTCTTGTACAATATAATTTACTTGAATGGTTGAGTTACTATGCTACCTGTTAGGATTATAGTGAAGGAAATAGTCAAGTATGAAAGAACTACAGTTTGGTGTTATCGGCTGGGGATACTGGGGACCAAAAATCGCACGCAATCTGAATGGTTTGCCCCTTGCGACCGTGACGATGGTGGCTGATATGGATGAGCGCCGTCTGGCCTCAATTGCGGTCAATCAACCGTGGATACGGACCACAACGCAGGCCGAGGAGCTATTCCGTTCGGATCTCGATGCGGTGGTGATTGCCACTCCGGTGCGAACGCATTACCATCTCGCCAAACAGGCTCTTTTGCACGGCAAGCATGTGCTGGTTGAGAAACCGCTGACTGCCAGTGTGGCGGAGGCGGAAGAGCTGATTGAACTGGCAAAAACGGTGGATCGAACCTTGATGGTGGGTCATACATTTGAATATAGCCCAGCCGTGAATGAGTTGCGTAAGATGGTGCAGAATGGCGATCTGGGTAAAATCTATTGTGTCGAGACCGAGCGGGTAAACCTGGGTCTATTTCGCAATGATATTAATGTAATCTGGGATCTTGCTCCGCATGATATATCAATCTTGCTCTATCTATTTGCTAAAACTCCAGAACAGATTAAAGTGCAGGCTCATGCCCATCTCCAGCCTCACATCAGCGACATTGCGCATCTCGATCTCACCTTCGCAGATGAGATGACGGCCCATATCCATGTGAGCTGGCTTCATCCTTGCAAAATTCGTCGAGTCACGATTATTGGCGATGCCAGAATGGTTGTGTATGATGATACTAATCCGGCAGAGATGATCAAGATTTATAATAAAGGAGCTGATATCGATGCCGATCCAGTAATTTCCTATCGTCATGGCGCGATTACCATTCCACATATTGACTGGATCGAGCCGCTCCGCCTGGAGTGTGAAGATTTTGCCAATGCTATCCGTACAGGTGTACAACCACGAGCGCATGGTGGTGTGGGTCTGGCGGTGGTGAAAGTATTGGCGGCGGCGCAAGAGGAGCTGGAGAGGCAGGAGAAAATGAACACGATGGTTTCCTTGCACTGATTGGCAAGCGCCGATCCTGGCACGACGCAGCTTATCATCGAAGCTGCATCGTGCCAGCGAATTGCTCAGGCCAGTTCCGCGCGCAGGGCGTTCAGCGTGTATGCCAGCCCTTCGGCAAAATTGACTTTCGGCGTATATCCAAGCAGGCGCTGGGCCTTGCTAATATCGGCCAGCGTATCTCGTACGTCGCCCGGTCGTGTTGCGCGGTATTCCGCCTCGACTGTCGTCCCTAGCAGTGCTCCTGCAATCTGCAATACGTTATTGAGCGAAATGCGCTCACCACAGCCGACATTCATCGCCGCTCCTACCGCATCAGGAGCGGTAACTGCCAGCAGATTGGCCTGGACGACGTTCTCAATATAGGTGAAGTCGCGTGTTTGCTCGCCATCGCCCAGCACAACGGGTCGTTGCTGCTTGAGCAGGGCTGTTAGGAAGCGAGGAATGACGGCTGCATATTCTGCGTTTGGGTCCTGGCGCGGTCCAAAGACGTTAAAATAGCGCAGAGAGACAGTTTCTAAATCATAGATGCGCGTGAATACTCCGCAGAGCAGTTCGCCTGCCAGTTTGTGGACCGCATACGGTGATATAGGCGCGGTGGGCATCTCTTCGTGCTTTGGCAAGGTCGGTGTATTGCCATAAACCGATGAAGAGCTGGCATAGATCACGCGCCGAACGCCATGATCGCGCGCCGCCAGAAGAACATTGTTGGTGCCGTTGACATTGGCTTCCAGCGAATTGACCGGGTTGGCGATAGAGCGCGGCACCGATGACAGGGCCCCCTGATGAAAAACCACCTCTATCCCTGCGACTGCCGCTATTACCGCTTGCATATCGCGTAGATCACCCTGGACGATCTCAAGCTGTCCGGGCAGGTTCTTCAGTATTTCTACGTTGACGTTGCGGCCCGTTGCCATATTATCGAATACGCGTACAGCTTCTCCCTGTCTCAAAAGGGCCTCCGCGATGTGTGAGCCGATAAATCCAGTGCCACCTGTTATCAGATAACGGGGTGTTTTCATAAAAGCTGCGATCAGCCACTTTTCTCATTGCAGGAGAAAAGCAGGCTTTCCTTTCTTTGTGTTTGATGGTACTGGTTTCTATATCGTCATTTTGTCGGCTTTATGGAGATGGTCTGTTACGGTAATGTCGATGGGGGCATGGGAAGGGTAGCTGAAAACCGTTTCATTGTGGAGGATCGACCGGACTATCGGCCACATTTTGTTCGATTTGCTGCGCGATCTCTTTCTGGCCGGGAAATTGTTCGGGGTGACGTGTGTTCCACTCGGACCAGAAAGCGACCAACAGCGCCTGGAGCACGCCCGCGATTGGCGAGGCGAAGAGTGCTCCCCAGATTCCGAAAAGTTCGGCTCCGGCAACCAGAGCCGCTAGAGAAACAACAGGATGCAGCCCAATCGCTTTACCCACGATCCGTGGCCCAACCACATCTCCCTCGATGATATGCACAATAATAAAGTAACCCAGCACTCCTAGCGCAATCAGCCATCCCTGTGTCAGGGCCAGCAGAACGCAAACCGCGCCAGATATGAGCGTTCCCAGTACTGGTATAAATTCGAGCACAAAGGCAAGCACTCCCAGGAGAAGCGCATAGGGGACATGGAAGAGCGCCATGCCGATACCGACCAGCAGCCCAATTAACGTTGAGAGCAGAAGCTGCCCACGAATGTAACCCCCCACAATACGTCGGAGCGTCTCTAACAGGAAATCAATGCGGTGACGTTCAATCAGAGGGATGTTGGTACGCGTCCATTGCGCTACTCGTGCCCCATCAATGAGCAGATAGATACTTATCACAGCGATAATCACAGTGTCCAGCAGAAAATCGAAAAAGCTGAGTATCAGTGGCACCGCACTGCTGGCAGCCCCTCCAATGTGGCTAAGGATCTGCTCAGGAATCGCTGCAAGCTGCTCTGGAGGGATACCTAAAGCAATTAGCGGCTGTTCAATCACTTTAAGTTGTTGCTGGCCCTCTGGCGAAAGCAGGTGATGGGCTTGTGCGGCTAAAGCAGTTCCCTGCTCAATGGCTGTACGTACAATCATATAGAGCAGAAAACTTAAGCCGCTAAGTACAAAGAGATACACAATCAGGATAGCCAGAAAGCGCGGCATTGTCCGTTGCAAAATTTTTACCAGAGGCGCAACTGCAAATGCCAGTAGTGCGGCGATGACCAGGATCAATAACATGCGTATGATATGACCGGCAGCCCATAGCGCCACGACGATGACGCCAGCCCAGGCGAGAATCGCTATGGGGAGACCGCACCGCCGTGCCCACTTAGCCACTACCTCTGCCGAATTCGGAGGTTGTGTTTCTTCAGGTGGTGTATTCCAACGAGTCTTAATGGACATCTTTTCCTCCCCATGTATACGATGAAGAGTACGCTCAGCGTCAGCAAAAAGTTTCAGCAGATTTTATTTCCCCATTTTTCCTATCTGTTAGACAAATGCAGCAGACTAATGCTATCGTGGTAATAGTATGGTAGTGTTTAGCAAGTTTGATCTGAAACAGATGTCGCACCCCATACGCTTGTTTTAGGGAATCCAGCGCGTCCGCATGGCTATGTCTGTCGTTGTGCCCATCGCCTTACCAATGTTCGCGAAGAGAATACGAGACTTGTCGGTTGGTGTGAAACCTGCGGACAGGAGTGTCTGCTAGAGATATCTGCTCGCAAATAGTATAGAAAGCTGAAATGTGTTATGTCTCAGGCCAGTCTTTCCTCATGGCAAGGTTCGCTGAGCGATCTGGCAAACCTCGTCTATCAAATTAAACGTCTACGCGTATTTGGCCGTCTGCTGCTGCGTAATTCCGAGCGCCTGAGTATCGCCCAGCTCTATTTTCGTGCAGGGAAGCTTGTGCATATGGTTGGCAATCGTGGAGATGCTCATGCCATCCTGTCCGAACTGCAAGAATGGACGCAAGGCTTTATCCGCTTTGATCGAGGAATTACCACCAATGATGTGACGCTCACGGAGATGCATGAGCGCATGCTAGAGCAGACATTGATGAATATGCAACGTAGTGGTGTTGTGCTCGCTCCGGCTTTACCTCGTGTGGTCGAGGGCGATCTGGTAGCTTCTTCTAAAACCAGGCAGTTGCTGACTCCAGGCGAGTGGCACGTCCTGGTTGAGGCCACGCGGCGAGTTTCGCAGGCTGTTGCTCGCCTGGTAGGACCACGAGAAGCCATTAGAGTGTTGCGAGACATCCTGAGAGATTGTTCCGCCGCTTTTCCTGCTTTTGTTGACCTCAAGATCGCCCCTACCGGTTATCTCATGCTAGAGAATACGGCACATCTGGATCGCATGGTTCGCGAGGAGGTGCTCGAAGGTTTTACCGCCTTGATTACCACATGCCAATATTTCTGTTCTCCTATGATTGGGGAGCGGGAAGCACACAAACTGATGATCCAGGCATTGCAGGGTATTGGCCCATCCGTTGCCAATCTTGGCATCTTGCGTGTCAATGATCGATTACTCGCCAGCGGAAAATAGCGTACAATATATGTATGCTTATAGATGTGAAAAGAGGATTCCCTGCACAGGAGGTACTTTGCGATGAAGGTACTGGTAACTGGTTTTGAGCCTTTTGGCTCCTGGCAACGTAACCCCAGTGGCGAGACCGTGCGTCACCTGGATGGCGCGACCATCGTTGACGCTGAAATCACTGGTCTGATCTTGCCTGTCTCCTATCGACGTGCCGCCGCTCCAGTGATTGCGGCCATTGATGAATTGCGGCCCGATGTCGTGCTCAACCTGGGTCAGGGGAAAGCCGTTGGCGTGCGTGTCGAGCGTGTTGCCGTCAATCGCTGCGAGGCTCCCACTGGCGGCGATAACGACAAGTATGAGCCACAGGGCGAGCCAGTGGTACCCGGCGGTCCCGCAACCTATGATGCGACCTTGCCAGTGGCTGAAATTGTCTCCCTGCTGACCAGTATCAACATTGAAGCCGCGCCTTCCGATTCGGCGGGCGAATTTCTCTGCAACTATATTATGTATGCCACCCTACACCATATCGCCACCCATCGCTTGCCCATACGAGCAGGCTTTATCCATGCCTCGCCCCTATCCGACGAGTTGCAGGATGGACAAGGGCAAGGCATGTCTTTGAAAAAGTGGATCGAGTTCACCGAAGCGGTCTTGTATTTCTTGCGCTCTTCGGTTACAGTGTGATGGGACTAGCCCAGCAGCTCAAACACCTGCTCGCGCACTTTCCCTAGCACACCAAGACTGTCGAGAATATCAGCGCCCACGCCGCCACCATCGCGCACGATGCCCAGCAGAATATGTTCGGCGCGAACATAGCCGCTACCCTGACGCTCTGCTTCATCCATAGCGAGCGATAGCACTTTGCGCACGCGTGGCACGTAGTCGATCTCACCCTCGCTGGGCTCCTCTCCACGTCCAATTTTCTTTTCTACGGCAGCTCGCACATACTCAAGCGTGACTCCTAGCTTGCTCAGCGCCTGAGCCGCCAGACTATCCTGTTCGCGGATCAGCCCTAGCAAAAGATGTTCGGTCCCGATATAGTTGTGGAAGAAGCCACGAGCCTCTTCCTGAGCCAACGTCAAGACATGTCTGGCCCGCTCGTTAAAACGCTCTAGATGTTTGCTGGGTACCCACAAAGGCTGATAGCCGAACAGCCCTTTGTGAAGCATCTCGCCCGCAACACTAGTAACGGTACGATCTTCGGTCTTCGCGATCTGGGCCAGTTGTTCATAGAGATAGCTCGGCACTTCGAGCCTGCGACGATCTTTGCTGGATGGCATGGCTTCTTTTCTCCTTTTTGTTTGTAACGCTTCCATCTAGAAATATACCACCGTAATTACTGCGGTGTCAAGGGTGGTAGAGAGAACTTCCTTTTTATTGCTCAGATGCTTGTGCGGACGAGCATAACGCCAAAATACCATTCAGCATATAGAACAGGAAGAACGGGCAATAAATTGGACGCGGTGAACCAGGTCGGTACGAAGGGAGTTCTCCCTCCGATGCCGAGCTGTGTCCAACGAAAACTGCCATGCTCATCTAGCAAAATCCAGGGCTATTTAGAACCAGTCGGTCATGGGAATCCAGGTATGGCCGGTTGGGAAAAGGATAGCGAGCGCGGCAGAGGCATCGCTGGGAAGATGTGCTGTGCTCGTCAGTTGGGAGAGCGGGCGATAGCCGAAGATCCACTGGATCATAGCTTGCGGCGTTAGCTCCACCTGGGAAGCCACCGCACTACTACGTTCTGTCAGCTCAATCTCAGCGCCGTTGATGTCCAGTACACATGTTTCTCCGTTGACCGTGAGCATGATCTCCCCTGTCCACTGGGCAAGAGCACGTCGCCACCTGGCCCGGAGTTCTGGCAGTAGCGAGCGCATCAAGATGGGAAAGCCAGTGAGACAGGCCATCCAGCCCGTAAAACGATGATGATAGCTCTGAGTCAGCACTCCCCATTCCAGCGATGGATGATTCCATTGTGAAGTGTCAGGCACCTCAAGCATATCGATCATCCACTGTACCATTGATGCATCGGGCGGTAGAAAGTAACGCAGAGTTTTGGGAGCTGTGTCGCCATCGAACAGGTGAGCATGATGTTGCAGCAGGGCAAGCAGCGCACCCCAGTTGTCTGCCGCTATTTCGCGTCCCTGAGACATTTCTTCACCGGGCCTATAGAGCAGATAGCCTTCGACCTGTCCCTCAGGAGAGATGGCTACCGGGCGCGGCGATTGCCTATTGCGGAGGAGATATGTCTGGATCTCCTGTGATCGCTCGAAGCTGCCTGTGTAGAGTTGCAAATGGCGCTGGTACAGAGCGAGCAGCGCAGGAGCATCATCTATGTCGGCTGAACGGACGTGATGCGCAGACGGAGGTTGGGCAAGAATGGCGGAACGATCAACGTCTACCGCCGTCGCGTCAAACATATTCGTATAGCCATAGCGAAAATAAAACTTGGGGATGCCATCCAGCAGCAACAGAGCAAAGTTCTTTTCCCTGGCTCTCTCCAGCGCGTCCCGCATCAGCGCGGTTGCCACGCCCCGTTTGCGATTGCCAGGCGCGGTCACAACTGCGCCAATACAGCCAGTGGCAAGACGAGCCGTACCAATGCATAAGACGCGCTCGTAAAGCATATAGCCACCCAGAAGCTGCTGATCGGAGAAAGCCCCTCGCACCTGGTCAGGGTGAAAATCGGGATGGTGGGCGGTAAAGTGTTGCCAACGTTGGGCACTTTCCTCAGACGGTTCAGAAGAAAAAGCTGTATCTGCGAGACGATAGTAAATAGTGTACTCTTCTGCGGATGCTAGAGACCGAACGATCAGTGAGGGCATACTCATAATGATACTCCTTTGTTAGCTCAGGGTGAGTTTTCTTATAGCATGTCAGCAACAAGATCGCAAAACGTGTAGAAGTTCAGGTAGTCAAGGTAGAAGTAACGTGATAGATGAGCTTATCCTATTCAGGCTGTTCGGATTACCTCGAATCAGCTCTTATAGGGATAAGCTCATAAATATGCAGGATTGGCTTTAACGCGACGCCAACCGTTCAGGATGGTTCTTCGTCCAATAACGCATATAGCCTTGCACGGTCATCTCGTAATTGGTGGCGATATCGTATCGCTTCAGATCGTGCGGATCGCGAGCGACGCGTTGCAGTTCCGGTTCGGTCTGCGCAATCAGCATTTGCGTGATCTCTGGCGCGTCTTTGCCATCGCGCATCGCACCCAGGACGAACTCGCCCCAGGTAAAGAGCTTTTCGCGCAAACGTTCGAGATGCTGGGCAGGATTGCGCGTCGGCCCGAAATGGGCAAGGTACAACACGTCGGGCCGCAATTGCCAGAGCTTATGCATGCTCTCCGACCAGGCTTCCAGGTCGAGGTCGGGCGGTGGCGTTGGCGGACGTACGTAATCAATGCCCTGCAAACGCACGCCCGCCGCATCACCAGCAAATAGCTCGCCACTATGTACATCGAAGTAGATGACGTGATGTACCGCATGTCCAGGTGTGTAATGAACTTCCAGACGACGCCCCGCGACATTGAGGATATCGCCACCTTCCAGGACATGGAGGCGCTCAGCTGGAACTGGTTCAATCTCGCCCCAGAGTCGCTGCATCCGATCTCCGTAGATACGGGAGGCGCTGGCCACCACTTTGGATGGATCGATCAGATGGGGTGCGCCTTTGCTATGCGCATAGACCTTTGCCTCTGGCATATGGCGCAGCAGCGAACCCGCTGCCCCCGCATGATCCAGGTGAATATGGGTAGCAATGATATGCGTGACTTCATGAGGCTCGAAGCCGACTTCGTGGATCGTAGCCAGTAGGGCTTCTATTGTGCTGCCGGGGCCGGGATCGATGACAGCAAGCTCGTTGCCACCCGCGAGTAAATAGGAACCGACAATATCAGGCTCGCCCTGGAATGGCAGCGAAATCTGCCATGCGCCAGAGCTGAGTTGAGTGAAAGCAGCCAAAGAACTGATACTCCTTATTGCATTACCACTTGACCTTTTCGGGTGTGGTGCGTATACTGCCCCTCAAGGAGGGAGCGAGAGCCAGTGGTTATCTCGACCCGCTTGAGGGTACTGAAATTTTTATTGCTTAGTCGAGATTGCCTTTGCCTGAGTAAACAATAACAGGTAATCGCTGCCTCCCGCCTTTGAATCTGTGCCGGACATATTGAAGCCGCCGAAAGGATGGACTCCAACGAGTGCGCCTGTACACTTGCGATTAAAGTACAGGTTGCCTACATGATAATCTTCTTTTGCTCGTTCAATCCTCGCAGGATCGTGCGAGTAGAGCGAGCCGGTCAGTCCGTACTCGGTATCGTTGGCGATACGCAGCGCGTCGTCGAAATTTTTTGCTTTGATGACGGCCAGCACCGGCCCGAAGATCTCTTCCTGGGCGATGCGTGCATGTGGGGCCACATCGGCAAAGATGGTTGGCTCGATAAAGTAGCCAGGGCCTTGATGACCACCGCCCGCCACCAGACGGCTTTCCTGCTTGCCAATCTCAATATAATCGAGAATTTTCTTCATGGCATTTTCGTCGATGACCGGACCCATATAAGTGCTCGGCTGCGTCACATCGCCCATTGTCAGCTTCTTTGTGTACTCAAGCACTTTTTGCAGCACCTGGTCATAGACCTGCTCAACTATAATGGCGCGCGAGCCTGCCGAGCACTTCTGTCCCTGGAAGCCAAACGCTGAACTGACAATGCCTTCTGCCGCTGCATCCAGATCAGCCGTCTCATCCACAACGACGGCATCCTTCCCGCCCATCTCCAGAATGGAGCGTTTGAGCCAGCGTTGCCCTTGCTGATAGCGCGAAGCTCGCTCATAGATGCCCAGCCCGACATCGCGTGAACCCGTGAAGGCGATAAAGCGCACTTTAGGATTTTCGACCAGGGCATCACCAATGACCGCGCCGGAGCCTGTAAGGAAGTTCACCACACCTGCTGGTAGCCCCACCTCTTCCAGAATACGCATAAACTGGTAGGCGATAGCCGGGGAGGTGCTGGCGGGTTTGAGAATGACGGTATTGCCCGCGACAAAAGACGCGCTGGTCATGCCTGCCATAATAGCGCAGGGGAAATTCCAGGGAGGGATGACCGCGCCCACGCCCAGCGGGATATAGACCAGCTGATTGTCCTCGCCCGCAATGCGTACCAGTGGCTGCTCTCCTGCCAGACGTAGCATCTCACGGGCGTAAAATTCGAGAAAATCGATAGCTTCTGCCGTATCGCCGTCGGCCTCGGCCCAACTCTTGCCCACTTCGTAGATCATCCAGGCGTTGATCAGAAAGCGGCGCTGGCGCATCATGTCGGCGGCGGCAAAAAGATAGCCCGCGCGTTCCGTTGCCGGGACATGCCTCCACGTCTCGAAAGCTGCGGCTGCCACCTCTACGGCCTCATTGGTTTGCTCAATAGTCGCACGCGAAAAATAGCCGATGACCTGATCTGGCTGAGCAGGATTGACGGAGGCGAAGGTAGCTTCGTTGGTAATCTTTTTGCCACCGATAATCAGCGGGTAGGTGCGTCCTAGCTCGCTTTTCACCTGCTCTAATGCGTCAGCCTGGGCGCGTTTATTTTCTTCCTTGGCAAAATTGGTAAATGGCTCGTTTATAAACGGCTTTTGTGCCCGTGATGTGACATGTTCTAACATTTGTGCCATGCAGTTACTCCTTAAAAACACACCATTGTGTATAGGACGAACAGATTGTCTTCTGTATTGTATCTCATGGGTGATATGAAGTGATAGAGGGATCTACCCAGAGCTTTGCAGTTTTCCCTGGAGACCCGTCCGCATGGGGAAGAGATTTCTTTCGTACCGACTCGCTTCAGCGCGTCCAATTTATTGAGCGTCCTTTCCGTTAGGCTTGCGGAACGTGGCTCTAGAGCTGCAATGTCGGGGGCGAACGGGCGCTAAAGCGGACGCGATAGAATCGAGTCGATACGAAGGGAGTCCTTTCTTCCCAATACCGGGCAACATCTGGCGAAAACTGCAAAGCCCTGGGGAACTACCCCCTTCCCAACAGCGATGTTATTCGATCCGGGAGCAATCGTTTCAGTTGCTTGAATGTGTCGTAGGATTCTGGTGATGATACATGTGTCGTGGGGTCCGATGGGGCCGAAGGACTCGTGGCAACGCAGTCAACCGCGTCGCCACGGGAACGCGAAAGTGCTCGAACTATTATGTCTACCGGCATAATATCATGTCTGCTGTCAGCGCGATTAGCGTCATGCCGAGGCAAAGTAGCGCGACGCCGGGCCAGCCCGCCCAGACGAGCGCGATGCCTGGAAGTAACGCGCCCAGGCTGCCGCCGAAGTAGTAGAGCGAGAGATAGAGCGAGGCAGCAGTGCCTTTCGAAGTGGTTGCCTGCTCGCCAAGATAGAGATTAGCCGCCGGAGAAGTAGAGAACATCCCCAGTGTGACCAGGCTCAAGCCACCGATCACCACAGGAAGGATCGGAATGAGTGTGATGAGCAGGCCGATACAGGCCAGGGTGGTGCTGAGCGCAATCGCCTGTCTCGACCCAATGCGTCCCGCAATTGTCCCTGCCGCAGGCGAGCAGATACCCGTTAGCCAGAGCAAGTAAACCAGGCTCAGAGCAATCGTGGGCAGGTGAAACTGCGGTCCGGTAAGATAATAAGGCAGATAGGTAAAGACGCCGATAAAGCCGAAAAAGCTTGAAAAGCCGATAATAAATGCTCCCATCAGGCGGCGATTGCGCAGGTGCTGCCTCATATCGTGCAAGGTTTGCTGTATAAATGCCCTATCAAGCTTCAGCCTGGAAGCTTGTTCTCTGATCTGCTTATCGGTAGACGTTTCGGGCAAGAAGCGCCAGATCGCGGTTGCGGCAATCAATGTAGGTAGAATAAAGGCTTCCATCGCGATATGCCAGTTATAGAGTCCGGCCAGGGCCGCGCTGCCTACGCGAGAAAAGAGACCTCCCAGCACCAGCCCGCTGACATAGATCCCCATTGCCAGCCCGCGCCATCTCCCCTGAAACTCTTCATTGACATAAGCAATAGCTACGCTCGTTAATCCCGGCATCAGCAAACCTTGAAGGGCGCGCAGAACGACCAGCGTCGTAAAATTGGGGGCAAAGCCGCACAAGATCGTAGGGATTGCCACCAGAAAGCTGGAGCAGACCATCACCGGTTTGCGACCAACGACATCCGAGATCGGGCCATAAAAGAGCGAGCCAATGGCAACGGCCAGCACCAGGACGGAGACGGTTAGACCGGCTGTGGGGGCGCTAACATGAAATGTCTGGCTCAGGACCGGCAAAATAGCCTGAGTGGTATACATATTGGAGAAAATAAATGCTGGTGCGAGAAAAATTGCGACCAGTTCCCATACCGGAACGCGATCTTCTGCTACGTTCTTTGAGCTGCTGACGCTGGACATAATCGTGATACCTTTCTGCTGAAATCTCTATAGAGAGATACATGGAGCGGAGCGGGCTTTATTCCTACAGGTGCTGCCACAAGATGATTTCTATGCCTCTAAAAAATAGTGATGCAGATGTGAGCTTTTGTCAAGCGGAGCTAACCCATTGGCTCTGTTCCGCCTCGCTATTCTTTGGTGATTTTTGCTAGTAAGCATAGTGTATACTAGGGGGCAGGTATTATTCTTGTGAAAGGTGGCAATAATCGATGGCAGAGCCAAGAGAAGAGTTTCCGATAGAGCGTCAGTTACGCAAAGATATACAGGAGGCTCAGCGTGCCCGCGATCAGGCGAGGCTCGATACTTTGCGCATGACACTGGGCGCAATCCACAATCTAGAGGTGGCACGTACCGACCGCAAACATCCCGAATATGGGCAAGCCCTGACAGAGGTTGATTGTACGAGGGTGCTAGAGCAAGAGGCCAAGAAACGCAGTCAGGCGATCCCGCTTTATAAGCAGGGTGGACGCAACGACCTGGTTGAAAAAGAGCAGAAAGAGCTGGAGATCATCCAGAGTTATCTCCAGGGATCGCAGCTCAGCGATGAGCAGATCCAGGCAATCGTGATGCCCCTGATTGAGCAGAACGGGAAAGAGTTTCGCAAAGTCATGCCCCTGGCAGCAAAAGAGACCAAAGGCCGTGCTGACGGCGCTCGCGTGCAGCGAATCGTCAAAGAGATGACGCAATAACCTCTCAAAAAACAAGCACTAATCGCGATCCTGTCTGGGCGAGGGGAGGCGGATCGGGGCCTCGCGCTCGCCTCTTCTCCCTTTATGCTGTGGGTTATAACGCTCGCTCTCTCCATTTATACTCGCCATCCTCTCCTTCCATTTCCACATGAAACGCATCAGAAATAGCGTAAGTGTGCAAACCAGTTTTCGCTCGTTCTCTCATCGTGGCGCGTTCTCTCCATTTCTCCTTGACAAACCGTTTCTTTTCTTTTCTACTCCATTGTAGAGGCTCTTGTGCAGAGGGCCTATTTTCAACGAATGGAGGTCCTTGGATGCCGCTCGCCCCTTCTTTCCCAGGACCGTAAATACGTCAACAGCTCGCTTCCCACTTCGCGTTCCACTCTCGATCAAAAAATACAATTGTTTCGATCAGGCTATATATCTGTGTGTCTGATCCTGTGTCAAGACATCCCAATGTCGAGATGTCTTAGGAAGTTGTTGGCTTTTTTCTGAGGGCAAGGATCGGGCAAGCGCGAGGCCTCCACATCCCTGCCAGCCCATCCCCTTGCCCCTACGAGGGGTAATAGCCGGGGTAGGGGCAAGGGGCGGCGGTGTGGGGTGGAAGGGGCCTCGCGCTTGCCCTGCGAGGGCTCTTATCCCAGTTTCCTGTGATTGTTTTTTTTGTTGTTGAAAGGATTATCGTATGACATCGCACTGGCGATCAGGCTCGGCCCCATCCCATTCCAGGTGGCGAGCCTTTTTCCTGGGGGCTGTTCATTGCCCTTGTGTTGCTGGTGGGTCAGAACAGCCCTCTGACCTTCGGCATGGGCAGCACTCCGGCTCATGCGGCCAGTCTGGCCACCCCATCTTCTTCTCAGCCCAACCGGATGAGCCCGCAGACCGGGGCCCAATCTCATAGTCGGGCGTATACTCCTGCTCCGATGGGCAACCAACCTCCTCACCCACCCCAGATCATTGCCCATCCCCAAAAGATGTCGATGCAGCCTGCCACCCTTGAACTCAAAGCCGGTCAGGCCGTGCAGCTGCTGGGCAGCGACGGGCATCTGGAGGTGCGCATTCCTGCCACCGCTATTACTGCCGATGACCTGACCCAGGCCGGTGGCAAGCTGAGCCTGCGCATCAGTCAGATCGCGCCGGGTTCTGGCTCCAATGCGGGAGGCAGCGGCCACCTCTCCTTTGGCACCTATCTCTTGCAGCTCGTCGATGCGAAGGGCAACGTGCTCTCTCACGGCCTGCGTGCTCCCATCACTGCGCTCTATCACTTCACCAAACAAGAGGGCATGCTCAACCTGGGACATGCCTACGTCGTGCTCAATGGCGCACGCTCGCAGGGCGTCACCTCGGCTCCTCTGGCCAAAGGTGTGGCCGTAGACAGCACCTTTGGTGCGCTCGCCTCTTCGCCGGTGACGCTGGACCCCAAGCAGCACACCATGATGGTCACGCCCTTATTGGGCACGCCGAGCACCTCGCTCTCCTGGCAGAGCGATGCCTCGATTGCCACCTTCGGCAAGCCCGATCCCTTTGCCGCTGATCTCAATGCCGGAGCGCTGACCGCTTCCTATCCCATCGATGTCCCTGCCGGTCCCGGAGGACTGACGCCGCCAGTGACGCTGGCCTACAATAGCGCGGGTGTCAACGAGCAGCATAACCCCTCGGCTGCCGCTGGTTGGGTCGGCGAAGGCTGGACCCTGTCAATGGGGTCGATCAACTGGGCCGAGCATAATGTGCTGGCAGGCTGTCAATCGACTTGCGGCACCAACTGGGAGAATAGCTGGCAACTCAGCGACCCCTTCGGCACTGGCTCGGAGCTGATTCCGCCCAACATCAACGTTTCGACCTACTTTGATGATACTCCCAACTTCTATTGTGGCACCGGCAATCCTGCCGCGTTTCCCTGCCCCATCCTCTGGCATACCGCCAACGAATCGTATGCCAAGATCTATGCCTATGTGGGGCCATTTGCCATTGCAGGCTCCAACTCCACCGTCCATCCTCCGTGTTTCCGCGTCTGGCTCAAGAACGGCCTCATGGAAGAGTTCGGCTGCACCCCCGATTCTCTGCAATACTCCTATGAGCCGGGCAATGGACAAGGCGCGGTCGTCTCCGGCTGGAATCTGGACCTGATCACCGACCCGCAAGGCAACCAGATCCACCTGACCTACCAGCAGGACATGGAGTCCTGGACCAACCCGGTGACGCATGCCACCTTCAATTACCCTCGTGATGTGGCGCTTTCGACCATCGAATACGACTCGCCCACTTGTCACGATGCCCAAAACCTGTGTACGGGCAGCAACTGGGCTCCCTTGATGCGGGTCAGTTTTGCCAGCAGCCATAATGCGACGCGAGACACGAGCCCGGCTCCCAGTGGCTGTAACACGGGCACCAACCTGCGCTGTGACGATCCGTTTGATCTTTCTGGCAGTGGTGGGGTGGCCGCGCCGGTGATCCAGAGCACCTTTGTGCTCAATGATGTGCAGGTGCAGGTCCGTTCCAGTGGCACCGCCTCCTGGAATACGTTGCGCGATTACCAAATGCGCTACGAGCAGTCGGCTCCCACCACCATCACCGATCCTTCCAGTGGTCGGCAGCAATCGGTGGCCGGGATGCTTGATCTGATCAGTATGCAGCAGGTGGGTGATACGGGAGCCAATGCCCTGATGTATTCGGGCAATGACACCAGTACCAGCACCTCCTTTGCCTACATGAAGGTCTTTGATGTCAGCAGTCAGCATCTCGTGATTGGCCCGAACACGACCCTGACCTATTGGATCTATCCGCAAAGTGCAGCGACCAGTGGGCTGGTCAGTGGCAGCAACAGCAGTTGTGTGGCTGTGGATCTGATCTTCACCGATGGCAGCAATCTGCGCGACTCAGGAGCGGTGGACCAGAACGGGGTGCGGGTGCATCCAGCCCAGCAATGTGGTCACCTGACGCTTGATCAGTGGAACCGCGTCACCACCAATATTGGAGCCGTGTTAAATGGCAAAACGCTGAGCAAGCTGGATATTGGCTACGACCAGCCAGCCAATACGGGAGGCTATCGCGGCTATCTCGATGATATCAGCCTGACCAATCCGACGAGCAGCACGCCTGTGTGGTCGAGCACCTTGGAAAGCGGTGATCCGCAACCGACGTGGACCAGTACGGTCGATACCGGACCAGAGAGCGGATCGGGCAAAAGTAGCAACGTGGGCGGGATTTGTTGTGGGCTGACAGGCCCTGAAATGGTGCGAGCAGCCGGGATCACCCATGCCGATAGCGGGGCCTTGCCCGCACGCACCTTCACCTATGGCAGTCTGAGCAGCTCGTATGTGGACTCGTTCTACCACCCCAACCCCTCGACGAACTGTGGTCCCTCCTGGAATACGGGCAATGGGAGCGGCTGTCTGCTCTGGGCGCAGAGTCACCTCAACAATAACCGCTTCATTGTCAGCGCCAGCAATGGGATGGGACTGTCCCAGAGCTTCACCTGGCAGCTCGCACGCAACAACACGCACGGGGTGCCCGGAGGCGGCTCCAATAACGCCGATCCGCTCTACTGCAACGCGCACCAGAGTGGCTATCCCTGCAACGAGGCCGATGATAGCGGTTGGAGCCGAGTGGTGCTGACCCAGGAGAGCGACACGACCATCCGGCTAACGCAGAATGGACAGGGTGGTGCGCAAACCAGCACGCCAGTAACCAGCACCACCAACTACAGCTATCGGCTCAGCTATCCACTGGTAGCCCAGGAATGTAGTGATTGCGTGGCCGGGATGTATTGGGGCAACCAGAACGATGTGGACTATCTGGGCTACTACAATGGGAAGTTTATGGGCTTTACCCAGGCCAGCGTCTCGCACGCTGATGGTTCCCTGGAGGTCCACAATTACTATGGCACCGAAGGCTGGGGCATCTACGACACGGGCCAATCCGGCTGCTTCACCACCGCCCCCTGCCATAACGATCCCTGGTGGGATCTGCCCAACGCGGCCCACGGCCACGAGACGCAGGCATCGTTCTACGATACCGATGGTACCACCCTGCTCAAACAAACCACCGCGAGCTATCAGGCGGTTTGTCCACCCAGTGGGGTGAGTGGCACCCCAGCTTCCAGCGTCTATGGCAGCTTTGATGGTAAGCTGGTGAGTGCGCTGGACGACAACAACCC
>DASTZT010000299.1:0-8681 GCA_035764225.1 Ktedonobacteraceae bacterium | reverse complement strand
CTGCTGAAAATGGCCCGCTACAAACTCTGGCTCTACCTGCTCCATGCCATATTGTGGGGGATGTTCAGCCTCACGTTCCTGCTGGAAGGACAGATTGCCCGCGCCTTCTTCGATACCCTCACCGGACAGGCCCATTTGCCCACAGGCACGGCAGGACTGGTCGTGCTGCTGATCGTGCTCGCTGTGAGCCGTGTGGCTGTGCTGCTTACTGCAGGCTTTGTGGAGATCCTGATGCGCTTCACTATGAGCGGACTGGTGCGCCTCAACCTGCTACGGCACATTCTGCAACGTCCGGGTGCCTATGCTCTGCCCTACTCCATAGGTGAGACCATCAGCCGCTTTCGCGACGATGCCTACCAGGCCGAAGATGGTGTCGATTGGAGCGACGAGATTGTGGGTCAGGGCTTGCTTGCTTTCGTCGCATTCCTGATACTTCTGCGTATCGACGTGCGCATAACGCTGATTACCATCCTGCCCCTCGTCGTCGTGACCATCATCACGCTGCGGGCGAGCAACGCGCTGGGTCGCTATCGTGAGGTAAGCAGCCAGGCAACTAGTCAGGTGACAGGGGCCATCGGTGATATCCTGGCAGCTGTGCAGACGGTGCAGGGAGCTAGTGCCGAAGAGCGCATAGTGGCACGCTTCCGACGGCTCAACGAGCAGCGCCGTACCGCCATGCTTGCCGACAGATTGGCAACGCAGTCTCTAGACGCCATCACAGCCAACGCGGTCAGTATCGGTACGGGCCTTATCATGCTGCTAGCTGCCAACAGTCTACGTGCTGGCGGCCTATCGGTGGGCGACTTTGCGCTCTTTGTCTCGTATCTGGGCTTCATCGCCGACTTTACCACAGGACTCGGTAAGTTCCTGGCCCACTACCGACAAACCGGAGTTGCTTTCACCCGCATGGCAGGCTTGTTGGATGGCGCTCCACTGAACGCTCTCGTTGCACCCACACCATTGCATTTGCGCGGACCTTTGCCTGCCGTAACGCCTCCAGTGCGACGCGTGACCGATCAGTTGATGCTGATGGAGGTCCGGGGGTTGACCTATCGCCACCCACAGTCGGGGCGTGGCATCATTGGAGTAGACCTGCGCCTGCCACGTGGCGGCCTGACGGTGGTAACGGGACGCGTTGGGTCGGGCAAAACAACGCTGCTCCAGGCTCTGCTGGGCTTGCTGCCTTGCGAGGCGGGAGAGATCCGCTGGAATGGCCATGTTGTGGACGACACGGCGTCCTTTCTCGTGCCGCCGCGTGCCGCGTACACAGCCCAGGTACCGCGCCTGTTCAGCGAGACGCTCAAGCAAAATATCCTCCTGGGATTTCCCGACGACCCGGAGGCCCTGGACAACGCCGTATGGGAGGCAGTTCTGGAACGCGACGTACAGGCGTTGGAGAGTGGATTGCAGACGCCAATCGGCACACGCGGCGTCAAGCTCTCAGGCGGTCAGGTGCAGCGAACGGCGGCAGCTCGCATGCTGGTGAGACGTGCTGAGTTGCTAGTAATCGACGACCTGTCGAGCGCCCTGGATATCGAGACCGAGCGCCTCTTATGGGAACGTCTAAGCAAGGGCGATACGGTAACATGTCTGGCTGTCTCGCACCGTCGAGCGGCCCTCCGCCGAGCCGATCACATCATCGTGCTCAAAGATGGCAGAATTGACGCAGAAGGCACGCTGGACGAGCTGCTAGCGACCAACGAAGAAATGCGAAAGTTGTGGTGGGGCGACTCTGAAAATGGGCATGAATGAATCTTGAGGGAGAGGAAACTCTCCCGTTTCCGAGCATCTCTGAAAGAGACGATTTGAGCGGAGATGCTCGGAATCCCTTGCGTGAATTGGCTCGTAATGCTATATTATGGGGGTAGTAGGCGAGAAGGAGAGGGGAACCCGTTTGGGATTGGAACGTAACGAGCCATCTCGGAAGGATCTGAGGTATGGCATGTCTAAAAGAAGAGGGGAGCCCGTTGGGGATTGGAACGGAGAAGAGGTTCTGCTATGAGGTACGTCGCAATTGAATGGTTTGCGGCACCCGGTCGGGATTGGAATCGTTGGATGGCCCGACAGCGCATCGTAGGCGAGCAGGGCAAGCGCGAGGCCCCCACCCAATCTCCACCCCGCCCCTTGCCCCTACCGCCTCCGGTCCAACATGGTGGATACCGCTAAGATTTGTTTTGGGTAAGATGCGACGTTGGGGGATGAGGTAGGGGCAAGGGGTGGTGGTTGGGATGGGAAGGGGCCTTGCGCTTACCCTGTGGGGGAAGGATGGGCGAAAGGAAGAGGGGAACCCGTAGGGGATTGGAATCGTTGGATGGCCCGACAGCGCATCATAGGCGAGCAGGGCAAGCGCGAGGCCCCCTCCCAGGCCCAACCGCCGCCCCTTGCCCCTACCATTCCTCCTCATGATTGTCTGTCTCGCCGCATTTTTTTCTCAGCGGGCTATTCGATGGGATCGGCATCTATTCCCAAAAAATCTTAACGGGACCGATCATGTTGGGCCGGAGGCGTAGGGGCAAGGGGAGGCTGGTTAGGGGTGGATGGGGCCTTGCGCTTGCCCTGCTGGGGTGGCATGATTTCGGGGGCGGCGGGGCAATGAATTGGACGCGCTAAAGCTGGTCGGTACGACAGTTGCAGCATCACATCATTATTGAGGGAACCCTGGTGGGGGCTTGGTTTGCCCTTGTCAGGGTTCCTGGCGATTAGGCACCTATTGTTGATATGCTGTCATGTCCTGGCTGATGCGTGTGCCGCCTTTATCTTTGTCGCGGCCCTTTGTGCTTTTCTCGTCGGGACGGGCGAGTGGTTCGGCGAGGCCGTAGAGCGTTTCTTCGGGGGCGTAGCTGTTGTCTGCTCCGCCCATTGTAATACCAGGCTCTTCGTTGTCCAGGTTGCTATAAGGATCTTGACCATCGACATCGCCAAATTGGTCTTGCAGGCCGTAGCCATCGGGCGCTGTATTGTCCTCGATATCTAAATCATGGAGGCCTTTGTTGCTATAGCCGGGGCGGCTGCCGATTTTAAAGCGATTTTGAGCTGCTTCGTTATTTAAAATCTTCTCTTGCTGATTTTTCCGTGTTTCATTGGGTTGATTGTCTGCCATGATCTATTTGATTCCTTTTCCGTCTATTGTTAACGCCTCTCCGAGAGGATACGTAAGGGGAGAAGGAAAAGTGACACTATGAGGGAGGACAACTCCTATCCTGCTGGCAAGAATGTCGAGCTTGCCAGAGGCGCAATAATAGATAACCCAGCACGATGCCGCATAGATCCAGGAGCAGGTTACGCGCGTCTTTGTGCAGGCCAGGATGGGCGTTGAAGAGTATCTGGATGATTTCTTCAGCAAGGGCACCGAGCATGAGACAAAGGATATAGAGCTGCAAATGCTTCCGCAGGGAAGGCATGGAGAGGAGCATAACGAGGCCAGCCATGCAGAAAAGGACAATGTGTCCGGCGACAAATGCCTGTGGTGTGGCGAAGATGAGATGGAAGATATAGCCAAAAAATACCCATGTGCGGCTCAACCAGTAGAAAGGAAAGAGGACGCAGCTCAGGGCTAACGCGATTGACCAGGACGAGCGCGGGCAGAACACCTGCTTGAGCGTGTCACCCTGTTCGGCCAGGATACCGTGAAATGTGTCCATCAGTGTTGGGAGCCACAGGCGCAACACGCCGCGTGCTCCGTGTTCGTGATAGGCATCCCAGCAACATTGGCGGAAGACTTGCAGGGCGGGATCAGCATATTCGTTGGAAAACTCGTCTGGTGCCAGCGTCAGTAGCCAGCGATAGAGCAGCAGCGAGCAGACGATAATCCAGGGTATGCGATTACGCATCAGTGCTTGCCTCCATCAACATTTGGGACTAGCGACCCACTGAGTAAAGCTTTGTTGCGTGCTACACTCAGTGCCTGCTCCAGGCGACGTGCTTCTGCGCTCGCCACGAGCCTTCCAAAGGGCGTAATCCGATAATAGCGTCGGCGCTCATCATCGAGAGCCGGGTCTGGGCGCTCGTCAACCTCAGCGATCAGGCTGCTTTCTAGCATGTGCTTGATCGAGCGATAGAGCGTCGTCGGCCCAATCCGCAGAACGCCACCAGTCTGCTCGGTGATCTCCTGCATAATGCTATACCCGTGCCGTTCGCCATCGGTCAGGGCCAGCAGGATATGGAAAACTGCTGGCGAAAGCGGCAACATCCCTTCAGGCTTGTCTGATGGTTTCATGCCTCATCCCTTTTCCAGGCTTCTTTCAGTAATATACCCAGGTTGGTTATAACCAATCTGTGTTAGCATACACTCGTTTCTTTAAGGCGTCAAGAAGCCCTGCTCGCTGTCTGGATGAGTCCCATTGACAAAGCTTCTTTGCTTCTGTTACTATATTCATATTGGCTATAGTCTATGTGAATATATATTATGAGATCGCCTCTGAGGCGAACGAGAGTCAGAGAAGGAGCTTACCTGTGAAAAATCATATGCGATTTAGGGACATTACCAAATCACCTGCTCTTTGGTTAGGGGGACTTTCGGTGGTACTGATACTCTTCCCCTTTGAGTGGCTAAGCGATATCTGGCCCGCCTACGCGTTGGTGTTTGATCGAGTCTTTGCGACACCGCTGGCGCATGAAATAGGGCATATGACCATCTTTTTGCTCGCTGGTCTGCTGGTCCTTTGCTCGATAGCGCGGTTACGCCGCAGCCCACTGCTCGCCATGATCGTGCTGATTTTAGGGGCGCTGGGTGAAGAGCTTCTTCAGGCTCTCAGCAAAAGGCAACTTCCAAACGTTGGCGATATGCATGATATCGGTTTCGATGCGCTTGGGTTTGTGGTGGCCTATCTGCTTGTATGGGGATGGTGGCGACTCAGGGATACTCAGAAAGACGAGAGAGACAAAGACGGTACAGGTCAAGGACGGAGGAAAAGTAGGATCACACGCAGAACAGCACTACTCGGTCTTGCTGGAGCTACGGGCGTGGTCGCTCTGGGAGGTGGTGGGGGGATGTGGTACGCCTCCACAAGGCGGCCCCAACTCCTTACCTACACAGGCCATCATGGCGCTCCAATCACTGCACTTTGCTGGTCCCCGGATGGGAACTCCATCGCATCAGGAGATGCCAATGGCACCGTGCTCATCTGGGACACTGCAACCGGGGCGACTGTTCTGACCTGTCGGGAACCTGCGGCAAACAGCGTTGCTTCAGTCTCGTGGTCGCCTGATGGCACGTCCATCCTGGCTGGCTATAGCAATATGCTCGTAATCTGGGATGCTCAGAGCGGAAAAAACACGTTTACAACCACCCATTTGACCGGGCCAGCGGCCTACTCTCCTGTAGGAGACTATAAGCCGTGCTATCTCATCTATCCAGCTCTGATTGCAGCCTGCCAAAATCAGCAATCAGTGTTTGTTTTTCCTTCAACCTCTCTCAAGACTCCCATTACTTCTTTCGATGCGGGAAGCATACGCACACTCGCTTTTGACCCGGCGGATGAGGCGCTCAATCTTGCTTTTGTCACAACTTCTCCCCAGAAGCTTGTCGTGTATGCCGCAGTTCCTGCAAGCACATGCGCTCAGAACGACCTTCCAAATGCTACGCTCGTTTATGAGATGACGAACACTCCAGATCTTTCAATTTCAGATGTAGGCGAACTCTCTATTCCCTGGGGGCCGGGTGGCAGCTACTTGCTAGGAGGCAGTCTTCCAAGAAAAGTAATGATCAGAGGCGAATGGGGAAGTTACGAGATGGCTCATCCTGCGGAAGTGGTTGCCGCAGCCCTCTGTCCTGTCCAGGCAAGCCTTCCAGCTGGTGCGAACCCGGATGGATGGTATACAATCATCGGGTATATAGCTACGGCTGATGCCGAAGGCACTGTCAGAGTCTGGGGAAATGATGGGAAGTATGTCATAGCTAGACAGGCCCACCATCCGGTGTTGCAACTCGTCTGGTCGCCTGATGGAAAATTTCTTGCAACAGTTCACTCCGATGGCACGGTGCAGATCTGGCAAGCACAACTCTCTAGTCTCCCAGCAATATGGCGGAAGACATCGTTCAATTGAGAGAGCGTGAATCGCTTTGCTCACCCTTGACAAAGATCCTGTTCAATGGTATTTTTGGGATAGTATATTATCAATTTTGATAATATTATCACATAAAGAGAAAATACATCTATATGCTCAATCATAAAGAGAAAACCGTGGAGGAAACTGCTATGGCAGGGATCAAGGCCACACTTCTCTTGCACCCGCTCCACCTGCGCATCGTAGATAAGATAGAGGGGCGACAATTGACGGCCCAACAACTGGCTGCGATGTTGCCCGATATTGCTCAGGCCACGCTCTATCGTCACCTCAACCAGCTCGTTGAGGGAGGCATTCTTGAGATTGTGGAGGAGCGGCCCGTACGCGGCACCGTTGAAAAAGTTTACGCCATCACCGAACCGATTTCCGTCGAACTCACACGCGAGGATCTGGAGCAATTCACGCGCGAAGATCTGATCCGCTACTTCACGGGCCATATGATGTTGCAAAGTGCGCACTTTGAACGCTATCTGCAACAGGAGGAGCTTGATATCCCTAATGACGGTATCCGCTTCTATCAGATGCCCCTCTATCTGAGCAATGAGGAATATCAGCAACTCTTTGCCGAGATGCAGCGGCTGCTTTTAAAGTTCGCGGAGAATCAGCCTGCACCCGGTCGCCGTCGTCGTATAGCTAGCACGATTTTCATCCCAGATATCGAAACGTTGGAAAGCTAAAAAGACTGCAAGAAAGGATTCGCTGCTGATGACACAAACGGAAGAGACCACGACAACTATATTTTCCGGTATTGATGATACGTTTGCCACCTGGCTGAATGAGTGGAAGGTGCCAGGGATGGCGCTGGCGGTGGTAAAGGATGGCGAGATGGTATTTGCACGCGGCTTTGGCAAGCGCAACCTGGCTAACGGCGATGATGCGACTCCGCAGACCATTTTTGCCATTGGTTCCAGTTCCAAAGCCTTCACTGCTGCGTCCCTGGCGATGCTGGTGGATGAAGGGAAGCTGGATTGGGATCGGCCTGTACGCGAGTATATCCCCTCCTTCAAGCTCTATGATACTGTTGCCAGCGAGCGTATCACCCCGCGCGACCTGCTGATCCACAATTCCGGTTTGCCGCGTCACGATCTGGCATGGTACCGATCCAGCAGATCGCGCAAAGAGCTGGTCGAGGGGCTGCGCTACCTTGAACCCAGCAAAGGTTTTCGCAGCACCTGGCAATACCAGAATATGATGTATGCTACCGCAGGCTATCTGGTGGAATGCGTCAGCGGGCTGAGCTGGGAAGATTTTGTGCGACAGCGCATCTTCGAGCCGCTGGGCATGACCAATAGCTATGTGAATGATACCGATGCACGCGAGCATGCCCCCGATTATTCGCTTCCCTACAGAGAAAAAGATGGCGAGATCCAGCAGATCCCGTTTTACAGCTACTGGCAGGCCCTGGCTCCGGCTGGCAGCATCCATTCCAATGTTGAAGATATGTGCAAATGGCTGCTCTTGCATCTCAACAAGGGCAAGGTTGGGGAGCGCCAACTCATCTCTGAGGGTCAGCTAACGCAACTGCATAGCCCCCAGATGGCGGGAGTTGATCGCGAGCTGATTACGCTGAGCCCCAAAGATCTCCCAGAACTCTTTTATAGCAGCTATGCGATGGGCTGGATCGTTACGTCTTATCGTGGCAATCTCTTGCTGCATCACGGAGGTAGCATCGCAGGTTTCCATGCTCTGATGGCTTTTATGCCCAATAAAAATATTGGCGTCGCGTCCCTCACTAATACCCATACCAGCGTTCTAGAAACCATCGCCGTCTATCACGCGCTCGACCTGCTGCTAGGGGCGGAGCCAGCCGATTGGCACGGTCGCCATCTCAAGATCTATCAAGGGCTTGTAGATGCCGCGAAGAAGGGGCGGGAGGAGTTGCGTGCTGGCCGCATCCCCGATACGCGTCCATCGCACGACCTTTCCGCCTATACTGGCACGTTTGAGCATGGCGGCTATGGCAACGTAGTTATTGAGATGGAGGGAGAGCAGTTAAAGATCCGGTATAACAATACCGAGGCACTGCTTGAGCACTTTCACTACGATAGTTTTATCTTCTCCTTTGCCGCGTTCGATGTGGATTTCAAAGTCACCTTTACGGCCAATGCACGCGGGGATATTGAGAGTCTCTCCATTCCCTTCCAGGCCAATGTTTCAGATATCGTGTTCAAGCGCGTCGCCAACAAGGCGCTTTACGAGAGCAGCTATCTGGAGCAGTTCGTGGGTGAGTATGAGATCGTGCTGGGAGAAACCACGCTGCCAGTCAGCATCATTTTGCAAGGTGATGCCCTGATTGCCAATACTCCAGGACAGGCTGGTGCGCAACTTGAACCTTATAAAGAGAACGAATTTCGTTTCAAATCTGCGCCATCGCAGATTATCACCTTTGTGCGCGATGCCGAGAGGAAGGTCACTCAGGCTCGTTTGCCGGGAGGAATCAACGCCACGCGCAAATAAAGAGGATGTGGGGCAGCGTCGGTCCGTTGTCCTGGGAACCTCTGGCAGGCCATTCGTTTCAGATTAGCAGAATGGGAGGGCTGTTCCCTCTTCACAAGAGGAGAGAGGGAAACAGCCCTTCTTTTAGGAAGACTGATGTCAGATCAGTTGATGCGCTT
>DASTZT010000298.1:0-12669 GCA_035764225.1 Ktedonobacteraceae bacterium | reverse complement strand
ACCATTCCGGCAGTGCTGCAACTCACTGGACCGTTCAACCTGCCAGTTTTCCGGCAAAGCATGCGCGAACTTGTGCGCCGTCATGAAGTCTTACGAACAACCTTTATCAAGGGGAAAGATGCACCCATCCAATGCATTCATTTACTACCCATAACCGCTATAGAGGTTGCAGAGATCGCGGCTGCCGAGCCGGAGCAACGCCAGGTGGCAATTTTGCAGGATATTCAGGCAGAGGTGCAGCGTCCTTTTGATCTTGCCAACGGTCCTCTGTTGCGTGTTCGTATCTTGCGTTTGAGCCAGCAGCAACACATTTTGATCTTTACTATGCATCATATCATCAGCGATGGCTGGTCGATTGGCATTATGGCGCACGAACTCAGCGTCATCTATAACGCCTTTGTCGTCGGTCGTCCTTCGCCCCTACCGGAACTCTCCATCCAGTATGCCGATTTTGCTGTCTGGCAGCGCACCTATCTCCAGGGATCGCGCCTGGCAGCGCACCTGGCCTACTGGAAGCAGCAATTAATTGGCGCTCCCACCCTGGACCTGCCTACTGACCATCCACGCGCCCTCTCGGCTGCTTCGCCGGGGGCTACCTGTTCGCAAGAATGGCCCCTTGCACTCGCGCAACAGGTGCTGGAACTGAGCCAGCAAGAGGGGGTCACGCCTTTTATGATACTGCTGACAGGCTTTATGGCTCTGCTCGCTTACCAGAGCGGTCAAGAGGATATCACCATCGGCACGCCCGTTACCAATCGTCCCCACCCGGAGTTGGAGCGTCTTGTTGGTTTCTTTGTCAATACGCTGGTCTTGCGGGTTGATCTTTCTGGCGACCCGACCGGCTATGAACTGCTCCGCCGTGTGCGTGAAGTGACGTTGGATGGCTATGAGCACCAGGATGTTCCCTTTGAGCAGGTCGTTGATGCGGTGCGTCCAAAGCGGGAGCAGAACCGCTCGCCTCTTTTCCAGATCTTGTTTGTCTTCCAGAATACGCCGTCGGAGGATCTATCTCTCACCGATCTGGAAATAACATCCTTTGGCACCCACACCTCGACCGCTAAATTTGATCTCTCTGTTGGATTGACGATGCATAATCATGGCCTTGAAATTGGCACAGAATACAATTCGCAGCTATTTGAGCTTGCAACCATTCAGCAATTCCATACTCAATATCGTATTCTGCTCGAACAGCTTATAGCGAATCCAGAGTGGAAACTCTCAGAGCTTTATCGCGGATTGTCCGAGCTTACTATCAATGCAAGGAGAAGCTATGTCCATTGATGCAGCATCTGAAGTCGCTTCTTTGCGGCAGTTACAACAGACGCCAATCGATACCGTTTTGCAGAGTATCGATGAAGGATTGGTCCATATTCCCTCTTATCGAGAACTCTATTATCGTTGGGAACGCCAGCACTGGCAGGCGCGCGAGATCGATTTCTCGCTTGATATTATGCAGTGGCAGCACATGACCGGGGAGGAGCAGGATAATTTTATCAGCGTCATGGCCTCGTTCTTCCAGGGCGAGGCCAGTGTGACTGATGCCCTGGCTCCCTATATTATTGCCATGCCAGATGAAGAGATGCGTTTTTTTGTCACAACCCAGCTGGTCGATGAGTCGCGGCACACTATTTTCTTTGACCGCTTTTTTAGAGAAGTATTAGGAGTTGAGGAAGGGAAGATCGAAGACAGGCTGCTGTTGTCGCAGCAATACATGAATGCGTCGATGCGTTTTATTTTGATCGATGCGTTAGTGGATATGGCGCAACGTTTGCGCTGCGACCCGGAAAATAGAACGCTGTTGATCGAGGGTGTCGTGCTCTACCATATTATTGCCGAAGGCACGATGGCGCTGGCTGGACAGCGTTACCTGCTTGAATATTTCCGCAAGAAAAACCTCTTCCCAGGCTTCCGAGGAGGCTTTACGGCGGTGGCGCGTGATGAGTCGCGCCATGTGCTTTTTGGCGTCAAGTTTTTGCGCGATATGCTACAATCAAATGCGGAATACAGAGATGTCGCGCTAGAGGCGATTCAAGCCTATGCGTCAATCGCGCTTGATGCCCTCGCGCCTGTCGAATCTTCGATTGCCGACGCGCTCGATCAGCACGAGGACCCCTGGCAGACGCAACGCTACGGCCATAGTTCGTTGACAAAAAAGCTCAAGGTGATCGGTCTGAGCGTGGAGTTACCGGCAGCGCCGCCTCCGCCAATCTTCTGATGCCCTTTGGTTTTGCTCAGGCGGAGTTCAAGCAAGGGCCAGCCTCTAGACAATTCAAAACTACTGTGGTAGTTGTTGTGACAAGGGGCAGCAAGACGCTTGGGTCTTTGAAAAACATCTGGCTATCGAGTTGACAAAGCTAAGGAAGAGCGTGTAGAGTGCAGTCTGGACACAGATGAGAGGACGGTTTTCCTTTTGAGGAAAGCCCAAGAAGCCGACAAGGAGCGCATGATGCTAGAAAGCATGGAACAGATCCAGCACGAAGCCTATGTGCGAGGTCAGCAGATGAAGCAATGGCATGACCAACAGCAGCGAGTCCTCGATGAGAAGGCTCTCACGATCCTGGCTGCTGATTTTGCCCAGATCACACTCTTTCAATCTAACCAACAGATGAGCGTGGTCGCGGCTCATGAACGTGCCGGCGTCTGCACGCGAGCGTTTCTGGAGGGCTATCGCTCTCATCAGTTGCCGTGAGACGTGTGTTGTGAACAAGCTCGGACCTCTTTGCAAGGGTCACGAACAGCGAGCTTCTGAAAGAAAGGTGGAACTATGGAACAGATCGAAGCACCAGAAGCACTAGAAGAACAAGAAGAACAAGAACCCACGATTCTCCAAATTATGCCTGCGCTGCCAGGCTGGGGAGCTGTCTGGGGTACGAAAGAAGAGCCAGAAAAAGGGGAAGCGGGATTTTTTACCGAGCCTATCGTGTGTTGGGCCCTGGTAGAAGCCAGTGATGGCCGCCGCTTTGTAACGGCTATGGCCCCAGATCTGGAAACCAGTGAGTTAAGACTCATGCTCGATATGGGTAACTTCCTCGGTTATGCTACGCCGACCTATTCTCTCGACTGGATGCAGCTCGCATCCGACAAGCGGTCGAAAAATCAAGCACTCTGATCCTGAGAGGAGAGCGCATGCAGAAGGCAGCTCTCCTCCTCAATTCTGATGCGATTTCACACTTTTACGCTTAATGCAGGCATCAGATCCTGGTGCAATCCCTGCAAAAGAATTTTCCGTTTTGTGTGGATAAAGAAATGGCAGCCATCGTACATGCGGAAAATAAATTTGTGGTCGGTTTGCTGCTTCCACGCCTCGACGGATTCGCGGCTGGCCCTGAAATCGTGTAACCCGCCATAGGAGGCAACGGGATAGTTGAGAGGCGCTTCGGCAGTATACGTATAGGTCTCATAGATGGCAAAATCCGCGCGTAGCAAGGGGAGAAGCATACGCATCAGATCAGCGTCCTGCAAGACTGTGTCCGGCGTGCCGTTGAAGCGGCGCAACGCCTGCACAAACTCTTCGTCGGACAGTTGATGAATCGGCTCATCGGTCATAGGGAGCTGGGGCGCATGGCAGCCAGAGACCAGGAGCTGTACAGGAGCAGGACCGCCCTGGCGACGCAGATGCCGGGCCAATTCAAAGCTTATCAGCGCCCCTAAACTGTGTCCGTAGAAAGCAAAAGGAAGATCCAAAAAAGGTTCCAGCGCCTGGGCCAATGCTTCGATCAGCGGCTCCATTCGCGTAAAGGGCTGCTCACGCATGCGCCCTTCTCTGCCTGGAAGCTGGACCGGACAAACTTCCACCTCTGGCGCGATCTCGTTGACCCAGGGAAGATAGGCCGAGCTGCCCCCTCCTGCATAGGGAAAGCAGAAGAGGCGCACGCGTCGGCGTGCATGGGGATTGAGTTTTACCCAGACATTGGAAGTCACTGTTTCGCTCATCATGATCTCACTCTTTCTGAAACTGGCGTGAGCCAGCATTTATTCGTTTAATAACGCTTCCACATTTTCATCGGACAAATCTGTGACCATCAGGAACAGTTCTGCCGTCGCTAGCGTCATTTCGCGCTGGCTTTCATCTTGCAGCAGCGCCTCTGTCAGGCTGGCGATAGTTGGATACTCAAAAATGTGCTTAAGCGGTAGATCGACCGGGAAAATGTCCTGGATGCGGGCCACGAGCTGCGTGGCTCGTAGCGAATGTCCACCAATCTCGAAGAAATTATCATGGGTGCCAATCTGTTCGATATGGAGCACATCAGACCATACTCGTGCCAGCACCTCCTCAAGAGGCGTTCGCGGTGGCATGTATGCTTGTGCGCTATCGTGACGGTCTCGCACCGGAGCGGGTAAAGCACGACGGTTGATTTTGCCGTTGCTGGTGACCGGAAACTGTTCCAGGAACATGTAGCTTGCGGGCAGCATATATTCTGGCAGATGGCCGCTTAAAAACTGACGCACCTCGCCAGAGGTCAGAGCAGACTGGTTGCTCACGATATAGGCCGCCAGGTATTTGTCGCCAGAGGGATCTTCCTTCGCCAGCACCACGCTTTCAGCGATGGCCGGATGTTGCAGCAACGCGTTTTCGATCTCGCCCAGCTCAATGCGATAGCCGCGAATCTTCACCTGTTGATCGCTGCGCCCAACGTAGAGCAGATTGCCATCGGCGAGATAGCGGGCCAGGTCGCCTGTGCGATACAGCCGTGTGCCGCCTGGACCGTAGGGGTTGGGAATAAAGCGGTCGGCGGTCAGATCGGGCCGGTTAAGGTAGCCGCGAGCCAGTCCCGTGCCTCCCAGGTATATTTCGCCTATCGCGCCAACTGGCACTGGTTGAAGATGCTGATCCAGCACATACGCCTGCATATTCGCGATGGGATGACCGATGGGAGCTTTATCAAGCGACGGATCAGTCAAGTCTGTCGGAGCGTAAAGGATGGCTGTAATCGTCGTTTCCGTTGGTCCGTAGGTATTGCTCCATTGGATCTGCGTACCCACGGTCTTCAGCCAGCGTTGATAGTGCGCGGGCTGGACCGGCTCGCCACCCACAATCACCAGGCGTAGCGAAGTGGGCACAGGCGTATTCGTCGCAAGATGCGTGACCCATTGATGCCAGTAGGCCGTTGGCAAGTTAAGAATCGTCAGGCGTTCTTGCGCGATGAAGCTATGTAAGGCTTTAATAGAGGCAGGTAATTGTGCGGGTCGCAGGACTAGTGTAGCCCCACTGAGCCAGGTAGGATAAAGCTCTTCCCCTGCGGCATCAAAGCTCAACGATGCAAATTGCAGCACACGGTCGCTGCTCTCAATATGATACTGTCGCGCAATGGCCTGGCTATGATTGACAACTGAGCGATGTGTGACCTGAACTCCCTTTGGCTGGCCAGTAGAGCCAGATGTATAGATGATATAGGCGATGTTCGCATCTGTAGTCAGGGGCTGAGGATTGATGGTTGCCATCTCGGCAAGCAGTTCCTGGCTGGCGTCGAGACAAACGACCGTGCTATCGTGTGCAGGCAGGCGCTCTAGCAGCGTGGATTGTGTCAGCAAGAGAGGTACCTGGGCATCGGTCAATATCCACTCTAAACGCTCTTTGGGATAAGAGGGATCTAAAGGCAGATAGGCTCCCCCAGCCTTCAAAATGCCAAGCACTCCCACCAACTGTTCGATAGATCGCTCCATGCAAAGCCCCACCGGTACCTCAGCAGTGACTCCCAGGCTGCGCAGATAATGAGCCACTTGATTGGCCCTCTGGTTCAGCTCCTGATAGGTCAGGCTCAAGCCTTCGCTCTCTAAGGCCGTTTGCAGAGGGGTACGAGCGACCTGGGCCTCGAAAAGTTCATGAAGGCAGCCAGCGTCTTGATTGTGGCAAGCGGTTTTGTTCCAGGCAAAAAGGATCTGTTGGCGCTCTTCTTCAGTAAGCAGAGGGAAGGAAGATAGGCGCATTTCGGGAGCTTGCACCACTGCTTCAAGCAGGCGCTGGAAATGAAGAGACAGGCGCTCGATAGTGCTGGCGTCAAACAAGTCGGCATTATATTCAAAAAAGCCAGAGATTTCGCTGGCATCTTCTACGTTGAGAAATAGATCAAATTTGGCGGTGTTATTTTCCAGCTCGATCCGTTCAGCCGTCACGTCGGAGAGTTCTTTGGTCTGCGAAGGCGTATTTTGGAGGATAAAGTGTACCTGTAGCGTGGGTACGCGGGTCACAGCCCTTTCAAAAGGTACCTCCTGATGCGCAAAGGCCGCCAATGAGACCTCTTGCACCCTTTTGAGCAGTTGCTGAAACGAGGGATCGCCTATCAGGCTGGTACGCAGGACCAGCGTATTGACAAAGAAGCCCACAATCGGTTCCAGTTCGGGCAGAGGACGGTTAGCGGTAGATGTGCTAATCATCAGATCGTCCTGGCCCGTATAGCGATAGAGCAAGGTCTGGAAAGCGGCCAGGATCGTCATAAACAGCGTGACGCCCTCCTGCTGACATAACGTGCGCAATTGCTCGCTCAAAGCTCTGGAGAGATGGAAGTACAGGGTTTCTCCCCGTGAGCTATGCCCATCCTGGCGTACACCTCTGGTGGGTAAATCCAGATGCGCGGGAGTGTCCTCCAACTGTTGTTTCCAGTAATCAAGCTGACGTTCAAGCTCCTTGCCCTGCAACTTCTGCTGCTGCCAATAAGCATAGTCGGCGTACTGGACGGATAGTTCGGGCAAGGGGGAAGGTTTCTGGGCCTGAAACGCCTCGTATAAGACCGCTATTTCCTGAAGCACAATCCCGATGGACCAGCCGTCGGAGATGCTATGATGCTGTACCAGCACAAGGATATGCTCCATTGCATGCAAAGTTACGAGCAGTACACGCACCAATGGCCCGGTATTCAGGCAGAATGGCATCTGCGCATACTCGGTCGCCAGGCGTATGGCTTCATGCTCTCTCTCGCTTTCTGGCAGATCGCTGAGATCCTGCACGGATAGCGCGATTGGCGCAGGCTGAGCAATGCGCTGAACGGGGATGCCGTCGTAGCTTTCAAAGGTGGTGCGCCAGGTTTCGTGTCGCCGGACGAGTTCGTTCAGGCATTGCTCAAGGATCGCGCTCTGGAACGGACCATGCACACGCATGGCGATGGGAATGTTATAGGTTGCGGTCCCTGGCTCCAGCTGATCCAGAAACCACAGACGTTGCTGCGAAAAGGTGGTTGGAGCAAACTCTGCATCTGGTCGCTTAGGAATAACGACCGGAGCAGAATCGCCGCGTAATCGCTTCTCTAGCAATGCCCGCTTGGTCGCCGAGAAAGCTGAGCGTTGTTTTGCCAGTGCATCTTTTGTTACCATATCCACATCTTTCTTTCTATGCTCTACTCTGCCAGTAGAAACTTAGTACTGTCCCAGCGTTCCCTTCTTCTTGGCGTAGCGTTCGCAGAAGACATAGGCGAACCTGCCAATGCAGAGATAAATCAATGAGTTAACAAGCAACCAGAGCAAGCTACCGTTATTCCAGGCCACGCTCAGCGGTTGTCCGTCAAGAACGACGTTGCGCAGCACCGAAATCCCCTGTGTGATGGGCAACGTCTGGGCGAAAACGAAGAGCCACTGGGGAAAATGGGTAATTGGAACCAGCGAGCCGGTCAGGAATAACAGCACATTCTGGATCAGGTCTGCCAGGGTGTCGATCTGTTTAAAAACGAGCGCCGCTCCAGATAAAGCCAGCGCGAAACCAAACAGGCCGACCAGTGTTATCGCAAAAATCACCAGACCCTCCCAGCGAAAGGGGAAATGAATGCCCAGAGGCGTTGCAATCAGGATCGTTGGCAGAATCACAATCACGGTTGAGGTCAGCAGAAGCACAAACATACGCGCCAGCAAAATCCAGGCCGGATGAGCCGGACTCATGTAGATTTGTTCCAGTGTGCCAATTTGCGATTCTGCCAGCATTTCCGAGCTGGTATTGGTAATCACCAGGCGAGCGTAATACCACACGATATAGCCCAGCAACATCGAGGTAATCTGGTCTGGATGAAACTGACCTCCGCCAATGAGGAAGGTGGCTCCCACGAAGATCAGGATCATCATAAAAATTTGCGTCAGGATGTTCGATTTATAATCCCAGAGGATCAGCATACGTTTACGCGTCTCGTTATACAGAATGAGAGAGAAGCTCATGACGTTCTCCTTTTTCTTCGGTAATCATGTTGATGAACACTTCTTCCAGGTTGGGTTCAACCGGAGTAACGGAGAGCAACGGCAGATCCTGAGCACGCAGCTGATTGAGCAAGGTATAGAGAGCTTGCTGATCCTCAATCGTTCCTGTTAGTAACGTTTCGTCATCCTCCTGTTCACAGGACAGCCCTTGCGGTAAATCTATCGCCTGATTTGTGATCTGACCTTTGATGCGGATCTGGTAAGCTGCTCTATGAAAAGCAAGAAGCGTTGACAAGGGTTGATCGGCCACGAGTCTCCCTTTACGGATAATGGCGACGCGGTCGCAAAGCTCTTCGGCCATATCCAACTGATGGGTTGTCAGTATCACCGTCCGGCCTTGCTCGCGTGCCAACTTCTTGACCCACTCTTTAACGGTAACAGCGGCCTGAATATCGAGTCCCAGCGTTGGTTCATCTAACAGCACGATGGGAGGATCGGCAATCATCGCGCAGGCGATGGCAACTTTTTGCTGCATACCGCGTGAAAACGTCCGTATGCGATCATTTCTGCGCTCCCAGAGACCCAGCTCGCTGAGCAGGCGTTCCGCTTCCGTCTTGAGCTTTGGGCCGGTAAAGTTTTTGAGGCGGCCAAAGTACATAATATTTTCCAGGGCGGAAAGCCGCCAGTAGATATTGCGGGTTCCCTCCAGGACAGCTCCAATCTGGTGCATGGCCTCTTTGCGCTGCTGCGATACGTCGTAGCCGTTCAGGTAGATTTTCCCGGTGTCGGGGGTTATCAGCCCACAAATCATCTTAATGGTGGTGGTTTTACCCGCGCCGTTTGGGCCGAGAAAACCAAAGACCTGTCCACGCGGCACGGAGAGGTCGATATGCTCAACCGCCGTTAACCACTTGTTGTCGCCACGAATGCGGTACTTTTTGCTCAAGTCGTTGATCTCAATGGCTGAGTGTGCCTGTATGTCTTTCACTGCCTGTCTCCCATTCTAGCCTGGTTCAGTCTTCTACCAGCACTTTGACATAATCTGGGAACGGTTGAATCTGGCTGAGATCGCTCTCGAATACGATAAAGTTGCCATCCTGCTTGACCTGTCTGAAGCCACCAAAGCGATACGTCACCAGCATCATGCGGTTGCGATCAGTGCTGACAAATTCGGCCTGTAAGCGAACGCCATGCGCCTTTGCCTGGCTCATAATGTAATTGACCATAATGGTGCCAACGCCGCGCGACATCACCCGGCAGGACATCAGTAGCAGCTTCAGCGTCCATACTTCCGGCTGGCACTCGACAAGGGCAAGCCCGATCTTGCCGTAAGTTCCATACCTGTCGTCAAGGCCAGAGATGAAAAGCTTGTGCGTATCGGACTGGCGAAAAGCGTTCAGCTCATCGTATGAGTATGTATAGCCCGTTGAATTTAGCTGATGGGTGCGTACCGTCAGCTCTTCCGCTCGCTGCAAATCGTCCTCTTGCGCTCGTTTGATCGTAAAGGCCATATCGAGCGTGGCGAGAAATTTTTCATCGGGACCGACAAAGTCTTTCTCGGCCTGGTTGCGCTCGATGTCCGCACGGTACATCAATCTGCGCTTGGCGGAGTCTTCGGTGATAAAGCGCGGGTTCATTGCGGGCATATCAAGGATTTGAGCGGAGTCGAGCGTATCAATGCACAGCACTTCGGGGATCTCAAAGGTAACCTCGTCGCGCTCAAACGGCTGATCGTCAACAAAGGCGAGCGTATCGATGCCAATATTGATGGATCTAGCGATTTCGCGGATCGACGACGCTTTGGAGTTCCAGTTGATCTGTGGATAGAGGAAATACTCGCTGACCCCTAGCTGCTGCAATTTCGCCATTGCCGCTTCGTGATTGTTTTTGCTGGCGATAGAGTGCAGAATGCCCCGGCTATCCAGCACTTTAATGATGTTGACGATATCTTCACGCAGCGTCACTTGCTCATCTTCCAGCAGCACGCCATCCCAGAGCGTATTATCGAGATCCCAGACCACGCATTTGATCGATTTCGCTTTGCTTTTAGGCTGCTCGGTTTTTTGCGCATTGTTCAATTCAATTGCCATATTTCCCTCTTTCTTCTCGTGTTCAGGCGATCTGTAGATTGGCCGCGTATGCCTGGTAGGCATATTGAGCGAGCGTCACTTGCTGAATCTGGGTGCTGCCCTCGATAATTTCCATCACCACCGTATCTCTCAGGTAGCGTTGGACATCGTATTGCTGGCTACAGCCGTTCGCGCCGTGAATTTGCACCGCGTCGCGTGCCGCATTGCTGGCGCTGATGGAGGCGAAGTACTTCGCGACCCAGGTTGCCATGACCGTATTGGGATCGCCCATGTCTTTCATATAGCCAGATTGATAGCAGAGCAGACGAGCCGCCTGGACATTAGTCAGCATGTTGGTAATCATTTGCTGGATCAGTTGATGCTCTTTGAGCAGGACTCCGAACTGTTTGCGCTGGCTTGTATAGTGCAGGGAGGCGTCAAGACATGCCTGGGCGATGCCTACGCAGCCCCAGGCGACGGTGTAACGACCGATATCCAGGGCTGAGGTGGCGACGGATGCCAGGCCAAAGCCGCGACCTCCCACCATGTTGGTCTTCGGGATGCGGCAGTCCCGCAGGTGGATTTCAGCCAGCATGGAAGCGTGGGTGCCCAGGATGCCAGTCAAGGGCTTGACCTCCAGGCCGGGGGTGCATCGCTCTACCAGGAATGCGCAGATTTTGCCTTCGTAGCGGGCAAAGATCAGGTATAGGTTGGCTATCTGTCCATAGGTGGTCCACTTTTTGGTGCCGTTCAGAACGTAGTCGTTGCCACAGAGGGCCGCGGTCGTTTCGATGCTCTGTGCATCGCTGCCCGCGTTTGGTTCGCTCAGACCGAATGCGCCAAGCGTTTCTCCTGTGGCCAGGCGGGGGAGCCAGGTTTCTTTCAGGTGCGAACTGCCCCAGCGCAGGATGGCGTGAACGACCATGCTGTGAACGGTCAGTAAGCTGCGGATCGAAGAGCAGCCCCGGCCTAATTCTTCTGCTAAAAGGCCAAAGGTAATCATATCCATGCCAGCTCCGTTGTATTCGCGTGGAGCCAGGGCACCTAAGTAGCCCATCCTGGCAACCTTCTGGATGAGGTCAGGAGGAGTAATTTCCTCCTGATCGTACTGGTTTGCCGTTGGCATAATCTCATCCTGCACAAAAGCTTTGAAGGTTGCCTGATCTTGTTTTTGTTGTGGAGTTAATTCGATTTTCATCTCATCTCCATTGCAGCAGTGCCGCAATCCATCAAAATCTTCTTGCCAAAAGCTGGGCTTAAGAATGAACGACGGTGGCCGCTTTTTGCTCGATTAAGGTGGTGATGGCGCGAATCGAGCGGAAATTATCGATATCCAGATCTTCATTCTCGACTTGCAGCCCGAATTCCTTCTCGACGAAAAGGACCAGCTGCATGGCGAACAGGGAGTTGACGAAGCCCAGCGCGAAGATGTCCTGGTCGTCCTCTAACTCAATGTTCTGAAAGAATTTGGCCAGAAAGTTTCTGATCTTGGTCTGGATCGTGGTTTCCATTGTGTAATGCTCCTTTTGTTGTTCAAGTTGTTCGATAACGATCATAAGTGGTACAGGCGAAGGTGTGCCGGATCAATAGCTATAGAAGCCCTGACCACTCTTACGGCCATAGAGACCGGCATCTACCATCTTTTTCAATAGTGGGCAGGGACGATATTTGCTATCGTTGTAGCTTTCGTAGAGCACATGTAAGGTGTCTAGAACTGTGTCCAGGCCGATTAAATCGGCTGTTTGCAGCGGGCCCATAGCATGCCCATAGCATCTGGTAAATATCTCGTCAACCTCTTCAGCCGTAGCGACCTGGTCCTGAACAACAAAGGCTGCTTCATTCATAAAGAGATGCGAGATGCGATTGGAGACAAAGCCCGGCATATCGTTGACGACAATGCCTTCCTTGCCCATGCTGGCGAGCAACTCTTTGGTTGTGTCGATAGTCTCTTCGCTGGTGTGATAGCCGCGAATGACTTCGACCGTGTTTTTCATCGGAACCGGGTTCATAAAATGGGTGCCGATGATGCGCTCAGGCCGTTTCGTGACAGAGCCGACGCGAGTGATCGAGATGGCGGAGGTGTTGACGGCGAAGATCACATCCTCCGGGCAGATGGCGTCGATTTGCTCGTGAATCTTCCTCTTGATCTCCCATTTTTCGGTAGCATTTTCAATCACAAAATCGACATCGGTAAACAGGTTGTAATTCTGGGTGAAGGTGATGCGCTGAATGATCGTTTCGATGCTCTCCTGATCTGGCTTCTTGTTCCACATGCGCTGCAACCGGATATTCTTTGTGATCTCCGCTCTGGCATGCTCAAGGATATTATCGGAAATATCAACTAGGATGACGTTGTGTCCTGCCTGGGCCAGGCTCTGAGCGACGCCGATGCCCATGACGCCTGCGCCGACAACGCCGACTGTTCGAATATTCATAACCCCTTCCTTATTTTGAAAAACTATCTGCTGACAAAAAGTGCTAAAAG
>DASTZT010000297.1:0-9611 GCA_035764225.1 Ktedonobacteraceae bacterium | reverse complement strand
GGCGACGATAAGACGATGTGGTGTCGCTCGATTGCCAGTGGCGGCATCGGCCTGGATACCGAACTGCCAGATTCGATCTGGATGTGGCTTGTGCCACCAAGCAAAGCTTCCGACAAACCGACCACCATCAAGCTGAGCTGGCAGCATGGCCTGCCAGTGGCGTTGAACGGTCAGGCATTGCCCCTTGACCAGCTTATCGAGCAACTGAACATCATCGGAGGGGCGAACGGGATCGGCAAAATTGACATTTTCGAGGATGGCATTATGGGCCTCAAGTCACGCGAGATTTACGAGGCTCCCGCCGCGACGATCCTGCTGACGATCCATCGTGACCTGGAACAGTATACGCTCACCAAAGAGGAGATTCAGCTTAAACGCCAGCTCGATGCGCAATGGGCGCGCATGGTCTATCATGGCGAGTGGTTCCACCCCTTGAAGGAGGCCATTGACGCTTTTATTGCCAGCACCCAGAAGGTGGTCAATGGGGAGTACACGGTTGATCTCTATAAAGGCAACATTGATATTCGCACGCGCTCATCTGCCAGCGGCCTCTTCTTCCCGGATGTGCGCTCGATCAATAGCGCGAGCTTTAACCAGAAGGAGTGTGCTCCTGCGGCCCATTTGCGCGGTCTGCCCTATGAGCTGATCGCTCGCCGCAACAAAGAAGTGGGTATGTAGGGGCAGGGCTAGCCCCTGCCCTGCTAGCCGCGTCAACGGTATGGACTGGCAATGCAGGGCTAGCCCCTGCCCTGCTAGCCGTGTCAACGGTATGGACTGGCAATATAGCAATGCAGGGCTAGCCCCTGCCCTTTTAAGGGAGAGAGATAAAGCATGACTAAGTTGTGGCAGAAGGGCTACAGTCTGAACGAAAAAGTCGAGCGGTTCGAGGCGGCACAAAACAGCCTCCTTGACAACCGTCTGATTCGTCACGATGTCTGGGGTTCGCTCGCCCATGCCGCGATGTTGCAGAGCATCGGCGTATTGAGCGAGAGCGAGCACCAACTCTTAAAGGAAGCCCTCTGTAGCATTTTAGAGCAGGAAGCTGCTCACGAGTTCACGATCAAGCCGTCCGATGAAGATGTGCATACCAGCATTGAAAACTATCTAGTGGCAACGGCGGGAGCGGCTGGCAAAAAGATCCACCTGGCCCGCTCGCGCAATGACCAGGTGCTGGTCGATATGCGTCTCTACGCCAAAGAGCAATTGTATGCTGTGAGCGAGCAGCTGTTTGCGCTCTCTAGCTCGCTGTTGGAGTTTGCCCAGGCTCACGCTGACGTGCCGATGCCCGGCTATACGCATATGCAACGCGCCATGCTTTCCTCGGTCGGTCTCTGGGCCGCCGGTTTTGCGGAGGCGCTGCTGGATGATGAGCAACTGCTCTCGGCAGCTTATGCCGTCGCCGACCAGTCGCCGCTTGGTTCGGCGGCTGGCTACGGCGTGCCGATACCGATTAATCGCCAGTTGGTTGCCGATTTGCTAGGCTTTTCGCGCGTGCAGAACAATGTGATCTATGTGCAGAACAGTCGAGGCAAGGTGGAGGCGGCCATTGTGCAGGCGCTGGCTCAGATTATGCTCGATCTGAGTAAGATGGCGCAGGATATCCTGCTCTTCTCGACGGTCGAGTATGGCTTCTTCCTGATCCCACAGGAACTATGTACGGGTAGCAGCATTATGCCGCAGAAGCGCAATCTGGGCGTGATGGAGCTGGTGCGAGCGCGCACACAGACGATGCTGGCGCTGCAACAGCAAATTCTCGGTATCGCGAGCGGTCTCCCTTCTGGCTATAACATGGATTACCAGGAGACCAAGCGTCCCTTTATCGAAGCGTTAGAGCTGGCTCAGGAAAGTTTGGAGATCTGTCAGCTTGTCGTGAGCAATATCCAGGTCAATACCGAACGTATGATCGCGGCCTGTAGCTTTGAATTGTTCGCCACCGACCGCGCCTACAATCTGGCTATCGAGGCTAATATGCCCTTCCGTGATGCCTATCGTATTGTCGGAGCGGAAGTGTTAGCGCAACTAGATCGCCGCATGCCTTTCCCGGTTGAGAGCCAGGAGCAGCTCGTGGCCCGTCTCAAGGCACGCAACCACCTGGGAGGAGCGGGCAACCTCGGATTGGAGATTGCCCAACAACGGCTGGATCAGGCGCAAACTAGCTGGAAGGAGCGCAGCACCAGCTTCAAGGTGGCCATTGCGCGTCTGATCGATGGTGTAATGTAGAGCTTGTAAAGGAATAGCATATGTCAACAGTTGTACTGGCTTATTCGGGTGGGCTGGATACCTCGGTCGCCATTCGCTGGATTAAGGAGCAATACGACCTGGATGTGATTGCCCTGACGATTGATGTGGGCAATGACCGCGATCTACCTGCTATCGCGGCCCGTGCCAGACAGATCGGCGCGGTCAAAGCTCTGGTCGTCGATGCCAGGGCCGATTTTGTCAACTATTTTGTCTGGCCCGCGCTGCAAGCAGGCGCTATCTACGAGGGAGAATATCCCCTGGCGACGGCGCTGGCCCGTCCCCTGATCGCGCGTTTGCTGGTCGAGGTCGCTCGCGCCGAAGGCTCGGTAGCGGTGGCGCACGGCTGCACCGGCAAAGGCAACGATCAGGTGCGCTTCGACGTTTCCATTCACACGCTGGCACCTGACCTCAAGATCATTGCACCCGTGCGCGAGTGGAGCATGACTCGTGACAACGAAATTGCTTACGCGGCCCAGCACAACATTCCCATTCCAGTGACTAACGCCAGCCCCTACTCGGTCGATCAAAACCTGTGGGGACGCAGCACCGAATGCGGCATTCTGGAAGATCCCTGGGCCGAACCGCCGGAAGATGTCTACGCCTGGACCACCAATCCTGATGTGGCCCAAAGACTGGAACCGTTGTATGTAGAGATTACGTTCCAGCATGGCGTTCCAGTGGCGCTCAATGGAGAAGAGCTGGATGGGGTAACGCTGGTCGAGACGCTCAACCGAGAGGCGGGACAATATGGGATTGGGCGCATTGACCATATCGAGAATCGCCTTGTGGGTATCAAGTCTCGCGAGGTCTACGAAGCTCCTGCCGCCGTTGTGCTGCATACGGCCCATAAGGCCCTCGAATCGCTCACTCTGAGCCGCGACCAGATCCGTTTCAAAGAACTGGTCGTTGGTGAATATGCGCGCCTGATCTATAACGGACAATGGTATAGCGCGTTGCACCAGGATCTGGCGGCCTATGTGCAGAGCACGCAACGCTTTGTCAGCGGTACGATTCGTATGAAGTTCTCGCGTGGGCATTGTGCGGTCGTCGGACGCAAATCCGAGCACTCGCTCTACAGTCACAGCCTGGCAACTTACGATACTGGCGATCAGTTCGATCATAACGCCGCCCTCGGCTTTATCAAGCTCTGGGGCTTGCCGCTCAGCACCCAGGCTCAGGCGCAACTCCTCCCCTCCATCGGCATCGAAGGAAACCTGCTCAATGGGGCATCAAAGGTGCAGATTGCGCCAGGGAGCGAGAAAGTCAGGACAGAGGACAAATAGAAGGGATATGCCCAGTAATAAATTCATATAGTCATACTGCGGTGGCGAGGCGACCTGGTGGCAACCAGACCTGGTAGCGACGACATTGATGCCGTCCGGTTTACCGCCCCTGGCCCCCTATAGCGCTAAAGCGGACGCGATGAACCACGTCGCCACCGGGTCGCCTCGCCACCGCAGGGGAATTGCCATAGGGCCTCGTCGCCACCGGGGATGACCACATGAATTCGTTAATGTGCATCTACCCTCTCATCTGAAGTAATGAATCGGCTCTCCCCAACTTCTGCTGGAGCTGGGAGAGCCAATTCAGTTTAGGAACCCTTGACAAGTAAATTTTTTTGCCTATAATTAATAACCAGATCGTCTTTTTATTAATCGAGGAGAGTGATGGCACGGATCGTTAGACCAGAACAATATGCAGCCAAACGTGCGGAGATCCTCAACGCCTTCCAGCAATTGCTGTTGCGCGAGGGGTATGAGCGCATGTCGATCCAGGATATTCTGGAGGAAGTGCGGATCTCAAGTGGAGCCTTCCATCATTACTTCGCCTCGCGTGGAGCTTTGCTAGATGCTTTTATCGAGCGGATCAAAGAGGAGTCGGGGAAGCCACTCCAACAGCTCATCAATGACCCGGAGTTGGGCGCACGCGAAAAATTCCAGGGCTTTTTTGACACGTTGGACCGTTTGAGAATGGAGCGCAAAGCTGAAATAGTCAGAATTGGGCGCGTCTGGTATTCCGATAGCAATGCCGTTGTGCGCTTGAGAGTGGCTGAAGCGCTTGCCAGACAGCGAGCGCAACTGCTAGACGAGATCGTCCAGCAAGGTATTCGGGAAGGCAGTTTTGTTGTCGCTTATCCTGACAAAGCAGGGGAAGTCATCATGGCTCTGCTACAAGGGATGGGAGACAGGCATGCTGAATTACTGTCTGCCTTAGACCAGACGCGCGATAATGATCAATGCCTCGTCGAAGAGATCGTCACTACCCATGCCGCCTATATGGATGCTATTGAGCGAGTATTAGGCGTGCCATCACATACCTTCTACCGGGCTGATGCCGCAGGGGTGCAACTCTGGGTTGAGGCGCTGCGAGAGGACGATCAGCAGTAAGGTACAGGAAAGACCCCTGACGGGGTTACGACATTGCCCTCCACGTCCAATTGGCAAGCGAATGAGCTAACCGATGGGGCGCGACAAGGAAAGAGAGATCGGTCATGAATACAGATCTTCAAGCAACTGGACCAGCATTTATTCGAAACCTTGTAGTAACATCCCTTATTGGACTGGTCGTGTTTGGGTTGCTGTTATTTTTGCCAGCGTGGACATTCAATTACTGGCAAGCATGGGTTTTTATCGTCGTCTTTAGCCTCTCAACGACTCTCCCTAGCATCTACTTGAGCCTGAAGAACCCGGCGGCCCTTGAGCGGCGTATGCATGCCGGGCCAGTGGCGGAAACCAGAACTGTGCAGAGAATTATCATCGCTGGCGCGTTTCTGTTGTTGCCAGCGATGATGGTGCTGAGCGTTTTCGACCATCGTTTTGGCTGGTCGCCAGTGCCGATGGCTGTCTCTGTGATTGGGGATGCTCTGGTAGTGATTGGACTTGGTATCACCTGGCTTGTGGTCATGCAGAATAATTATGCAGCCGCCAATATCACGGTAGAGTCGGGCCAGAAAGTCATCACCACCGGTCTTTATGGGTTGGTGCGACACCCGATGTATGTGGGAGTGCTGATTATGATGGTGGGTATCCCCCTTGCGCTCGGCTCCTGGTGGGGGCTTGTCGTCCTCATCCCCGGCGTAATTGCGCTCGTCATCCGCATCCTCGATGAAGAAAAGATGCTTAAGCAAGACTTAGACGGCTATAGCGGATACACACAGAAAGTACACTATCGGCTGGTACCATACATCTGGTAAGGACGGAGTGAAGACTTACCGATATCCTGGCACCATATGCTTCACAGATCAGAACGGAGAGGCCATATGTGACAGGGGGGATGTTGTCGTCCTTCTTCAGACTCCAACGAACCCCACTCGAACGTGGCACGAGGCTTTGGGAGTGCCATCACGCCAGGAGCCAGTAGACCTCGGTCCACACCCTGGCGGGATCGTCGTTGTGGGGTCCGTAGACCTCCCATCGCGTGCCGGTCTTTCGCTTTCCCTGCGCGGCGCACCAGTCAATCACGGCCCGATGTGCCTCTCCCAACCTCGAATATGGTCCCCAATGCACGGTCATAGCCACCTGCCCCGCTGGCAGGGCTGACGCTATCACTCGTCCGGTGAGCGGACACGGTACGAGCAACTCGACACCAACCTCGACATGTGGCACATCGTCCCAATACAGCATGATAACGCGGCAGCCTCGATAGATCCCGCCTGCGTGTAGACACGCCCACACCTCATCACTCAGTTCCCGCCACAGCGTGGGGAACTCCTGCCACGAGGTTGTCACAGGCACCACCGCCGTCGGGCGAGCCTCAACGTCCGTCATCGTCACCTGATAGCTCATGTTTCCTCTTGTATTGGCATCCGGTATTTCTCGCAAAAGGCGTCCCATTGATATCGGTCAAAGTATCGCAAATCAGTTGAACATTTGTCCAGCGATCAATATGTATCCCTCAGAAAAATAGAGAGGGTTGTTCCTCTCTGCTTTCACTATATCATGCACGTCAAGCGTCAGGGATCGTCCAAAGAGACGGTCTTTTTTTGGCGCATCTGCGGCTATACTTGCAAAGGGCAAGTTTTCTGCCTCGCTACTGATGAAGGTACAACCGTTTCACAGCAAGAAAGAGGCATGCGTATGCTCTTCAGGCGCTACTTTGTGCTGCTCGCTGTTTATCTCAGACCGCAATGGTGGCGTAGCCTTGTGTTGGCGTTACTGCTCATCGGCAACACTGGCTTGCAATTGCTCAATCCGCAACTCCTGAAAATGTTTATCGATACCGCCCTGGCTCATGGTATCTCGCTGACGCTGCTCGTGATTGCGCTACTCTATTTTGGCGTTGCGCTGCTCAAACAGTTCGTGACTATCGCGGACACCTATCTAGGGGAGTATATGGCCTGGACGGCGACCAATCAGCTACGCAGCGATCTAGTGGCGCACTGTCTGGCGCTGGATCTCTCCTTCCACAAAACGCATACGCCGGGCGAATTGATCGAGCGCATCGATGGCGATGTCGATACGCTCTCCAATTTCTTCTCGCGCCTGCTAATTCAGCTCGGAGGCAGCAGCCTCTTGTTGCTCGGCATCGTGGCTGTTTTCTTTCAGATCGATGTGATCGCTGGCGTGGGAGCAAGCCTGTATGCGCTGATTTTTCTCAGTGTCGTTGCTGTGATGAATAAACGCCTCGTCCCGCTCTGGGTGGCTCAACGGCAGGCGAGCGCCGATTTCTACGGCTTTCTGGGTGAGCATCTGGAGGCGACGGCGGAGATTCGCGCCAACGGGGCAACCGGCGCAGTGATGCAGCACTTCTTCCTGCTGTTACGTGCCTGGTTTCCCATTACACACAAAGCTCGTATGACCACAACCAGGCTACACATTGTCAATTTCGCGCTGATTGCGGGCGGGCTGTTGCTCACGCTGATCCTGGGGGTCTATTTGCGGAGCCTGCGCCCGGCAACCGTGACCGTTGGCACCATCTTTGCCATGTATAGCTATACCTTGCTGCTGATTGGCCCCATCTGGTCGATTCTGGCACAACTTCAAGATTTGCAACAGGTTGAAGCATGCATGCTGCGCGTTGATGAGCTGCTTGGCGTTACTTCAGCTTTGCACGATGGTCATGATATACCACTTCCACAGGGTCCACTTCCCGTAGAGTTCGAGCACGTTACCTTTGGGTACGATGCCGATGTAGCAGTGTTGCATGATGTAAGCTTCTCGCTTGAGCCGGGCAAGATACTCGGTGTCCTGGGTCGAACCGGAAGCGGCAAAACGACGCTGGCTCGCTTGATCTTCCGCTTCTACGATGTCCAACAAGGCCGTGTGAGCCTGGGCGGCATTCCCGTTCAAGAGACGCGCCTGCAAGAGTTGCGTCGATGCGTGGGAATAGTGACGCAGGATGTGCAGCTCTTTCAAGCCAGCGTGCGTAATAACCTCACCTTCTTCAATCGCGCCATTCCCGATGAACGCATCCTGGCAACTATGGCTGATCTAGGCTTGTCTGCCTGGTATCATGCTTTGCCTGATGGATTGGATACCATGCTGGGGAGCGGCGCGGTCGGCCTCTCAGCCGGAGAAGCGCAATTGTTAGCTTTCACCCGCGTCTTTCTGCACGATCCAGGCGTGATTATCCTTGATGAAGCTTCATCGCGTCTTGACCCTGCAACAGCCGCTTTGTTGGAAAGTGCTATGGACAAACTGATGGCCGGTCGTACGGCAATCATTATCGCGCATCGTCTCGCAACCATTCAGCGTACCAATGATATCCTTATTCTCGAAAATGGCGCTCTGCTCGAATATGGGGAGCGTGAGGCGTTGGCACGTAATCCTGCTTCACATTTCTTCCACTTGCTACAAGCTGATTTGGAGGAGGTACTGGCATGAAGATGGCGCAACTTTTGTGGAGGCTGGCCTGCTATCGTCCCAGCAGTTACGCCTGTAAACCGTTGATGATGCTGGCATGTTATAGCGAACGCATTATTTTTGGTCTGGTGATGCAGGCATTTTTCAATGCATTGCCCACACAAACGCGGTTGACGCCCGGCCTGCTGCTGATATTTCTGCCCTGGCTGATCGCTATTGCCGCGCGTCTGCTGATCGTCTATGCGACTACGCATGGCATTATCCGCTTCGAGTTTGCGGTTGGCAGCCTGTTGCAACACAACCTCTTGCGGCGTATTCTGGAACGCCCCGGTGCTCGCGGCGTGTTTGGTTCGATTGGCGAAGCGATCAGCCATTTTCGCGATGATACCAGCGTGGTAGTTGACCTGCTTGACGGTCTTGGCGATGCCTTCGCTCTCTTCATCTATTCGGTGGTAGTGTTTGCTATCTTACTGCACGTTAACGCCATGATTACTCTGCTTGTTTTCATCCCGCTCTGTTGCATTCTGGCTCTGGTACGTCGCGCACAAAAGAGTCTGGAGCGGTATCGGATGGCCAGCCGCGCCGCAACCAGCAGTATTGCTGGGGCTATTGGTGAGATCTTTGGCGCGGTCCAGGCTATTCAGGTTGCGCGAGCCGAGCAGCATATCGTTGCCCATTTCAATCTGCTAAGCGATCAGCGGCGTGCATCGATGCTGCGAGATCGCGTCATGTCCGGTGTACTCGATGCGCTTTCAGAGAACGTGATTGATATCAGCAAGGCGCTGATCCTGGTCTTTGCTGCCCTCTTGCTCTCGTCAGGTCAGTTGCGTCCTGGCGATCTGATCCTCTTTATTACCTATATCGGCATCGTCACCGACTTTTTCAACGATCTGGGTAAGCTTCTCGTTCAATATACGCAAACGCGCATCTCGTTCGAGCGTCTGGCAAAATTTTTGCGAGAGGTGCCAACTCTTCAATTAGTTGCTCACTATAGCCTGCCCTTGTGGGGGAAGTTGCCAGAGCTACCACGTTCGCTTCAGATCGACTCGCAAAGGTTGGAGACGTTAGAAGTGCGCGATCTGAGCTATCGCTATCCTGAGACAGGGCGCGGGGTCGCAGGCATCGATCTGCTGATTGAGCGGGGAACGCTGACCGTGATTACGGGACGCATTGGCGCGGGCAAGACGACCTTGTTGCAAACGACACTCGGCCTGTTGCCAAAAGACGAGGGAGAAATCCGCTGGAATGGTCAACCGATTGTCGAGCCAGCGGCGTTTTTTGTGCCACCGCGTAGCGCCTATACGGCTCAGGCACCGCATCTGTTCAGTGATACGCTCAAAGAGAATATCCTGCTGGGCCTGTCAGAGCGGGTCGTCGATGTGGCGAGCGCGGTTCATAGCGCCGTGCTTGAGCGTGATATTGCTGCGTTCAAGCATGGGTTGGAGACACAAATAGGCGTTCGCGGCGTCAAACTTTCGGGCGGGCAGATTCAACGTACCGCCGTCGCACGCATGCTCGTACGCACTCCTGAACTATTGATCTGCGACGATCTTTCCAGCGCCCTGGATG
>DASTZT010000296.1:0-2956 GCA_035764225.1 Ktedonobacteraceae bacterium | reverse complement strand
GGCTGCGGCGTACCAATCCGATGATCCCTCCTGGCTCGAAGAGCAGGAAGGCAAAGATGAGCACGCCGTAGATGATGGCGTTGAGGTCACCGCTCTGTAGCCCCACCGAGCTGGTGCTGGGTGGGAGGAGCGAGAAGCGGTCAATCAGTAAGGGAAGTGCGAAGACAAACGTGGCACCTAGAATTGAGCCCCATACGCTCGCAACTCCACCAATAATAATGGCTGCGATAAACTGGATCGAGAGGGTCAGATCCCAGTAGTCAGGTACGACGTAGCGGTTGACTGAGGCCAGCATGGCTCCCGCGATGCCTGCCAGGAATGACGAGAAAATGAACGCACCCATCTTCGATTCAAAAAGATTTACCCCCATGATGGAAGCCCCTATCTCGTTGTCGCGCACCGCCTGAAACGCGCGTCCCGCTCGCGTACGCATGACGTTGTTGACAAAGAGAGCGGAGAGAGTGAGTATGAGCAGCAGCAACAGGAAGAAATCCTGCCCCGAAGTCAGGGCGAAGCCGGTACCAGGGATGTCATTTTGCTGATCAAACGAGAAACCGCCGATAACCGGAACGGGGAAGGTCCGCCCCTGTGGCCCTCCGGTGATGCCAGTGGCATTAAAGAAGATATGATGCCCGATGAAGATCAGGGCCAGTGTGACGATGCCCAGATAGAAGTCTTTGAGGCGCAACGCGCTCGGCCCGACGATGGCTCCCGCGATAGCAGCGACGATGCCCGCAGCTGGCAGCCAGATGAAAACCGAAAGACCAAGACCTAGAGGATCGTGCGGGCTTTGCGGCGGCGCACCACCCAGCCAGGCGGCAGTATAGGCCCCAATTGCCATGAAAAAGGCAATGCCCAGCGAAACCTGCCCCGTATAGCCTGAGAGCACATTGAGCGCCAGGGCCGCGATGGCCGCCACCAGCGTGTCGTTGGCGATAGTCATCAGATCATCGCCAGCTACCAGGAAGAAGATTGCCACAATGATCACGGCGATGATCAGGATGAAGCGGCGGGCGGGCGTTCCGAGCAAACGAGTTGGCGCGGCACTCGCCACGGTTTTGCTGGTCGCGGGCTTTGTGGAAGTCGAGACGCTCATATACGCTCCACCTTTCGCGTGCCAAAGAGGCCATAGGGCCGGATAAATAGCACGATCAACATAATCAAGTAAGGGGCAATTTCGTGAAAGCCCGCGCCGATGATAGAGACGAAGTGGCTCTCATACCCTGCTGTAAGCACCTCTGCCAGGCCGATGATGATGCCGCCGACCACCGCTCCACTGACGGAATCAACCCCTCCCAGAATAATAGCCGGGAAGGCCAGCAGCGCCACACCGCCTAGCGTCGGATCAATGGCAACGGCTTTGGTCGCCAGGAAGACGCCGCCAATCGTGGCTATGGCGGCTGAGATCCCCCAGGCCAGCATATTGACAGTGCGAATATTGATCCCCATTGCCAGGGCAGCTTCCTGGTCTATGGCGGTCGCGCGCATCGCCAGACCGTATTTGGTGGACTGGAAAAAGAAGTAGAGCGCGACGCAGAGTAGAACCGTTACAATAATGGTCCATAGGTCGTTCGCGCCAAAGTGGACGCCACCAAAATTGATCCCGCTGTTGATTTCAAAGGGCGTCCCTGGCGGCATGGGGTTTGAGCCCCAGCGCACAATCACCGCCGTGCGTAGCAGCGTGTCAAGGCCGATAGTGATCATCAGGATCGAAAATACCGGACGGCCAACCATACGCCAGAGGATGAATCGCTCAAAGAGCAGACCGATGACGACGGTTAGCACGATGCCCAGGATGAGAGCTGGGAAAAAGCCCAGGTGCCACTCAAAGACGCCTGACGAGATGATATAGGCCCCGACCATGAGCATCTCGCCCTGCGCAAAATTAATGACGCCGCTGGCTTTGTAGATGATGGAGAAACCAAGCCCGATGAGTGCATAGATGCAGCCCAGAGCGATGCCTGCGAACGCAAGCTGAACAAAATAAGCCATACTTCCTCCCTGAAGGACTAGGCAGAATGGTCGAACGGACTCAGTGACTGTTGTCGGCTGGCTGCAACGCATCGTCAGGCGGGATCATCCCTCCCAACTCTTCACCCAGGTACGCTTTGATCACATCTGGATTGGCCTGGACCTCAGCCGGTGTCCCTTGCGCAATGGCGCGTCCGAAGTCGAGCACCAGGACGCGGTCGGCGATGCCCATCACCAGCGCCATATCGTGCTCGACCAGAATCTGAGTGATGCCAAGCTGCTCCTTGATATCTAGAATGACAGCTGCGATATCTTCCGTCTCCTCAAGATTCATACCCGCCACCGGCTCGTCCAGCAGCAACAACCGGGGTTGGAGCGCCAGGGCACGGGCAAGATCAGCTTTTTTTTGCAGGCCGTGAGGGAGAATATGCAAGGGGGTATTGTATAAGTGCTCTAAACTCAGCAGTTCAAGCAGATGCATGCAGTATGCTCGATTTTCTTTCTCTTCCTTGCTGGCTCTGCCAAAATAGAGACCGCCAGACAGGATGCCGCTACGCATACGGATATGGCGGCCCAGTAACAGGTAGTCCATGACGGTCGTATTCGGGAACTGTCCCAGATTCTGGAATGTGCGGGCAATGCCAACGCGTGCCACCTGATGGGTCTTGAGCTTCAGCAGATCTCTCCCATCAAAGGTCACTCGACCGGAGGCGGGTTGGTAAACGCGCGAGAGGACGTTAAAAAGCGATGTTTTCCCGGCACCATTGGGACCGATGACGGCGAAGAGTTCACCGGGCTGAACCTGGAATGAGACATCCGCGAGCGCAGTGACACCAGCGAAGCGCACGGAGATATCTTCGATTGAGAGCAAGGGGGTGGTAGATCCTGGAGGGGTACTCTCGGCGGATAGATTGCTCATATGGCCCATCTCCTTTCTGGGCGACGCTGACGCAGCGTTCCCATATTGCTGCGTTCGCCCCCTTCA
>DASTZT010000295.1:0-6389 GCA_035764225.1 Ktedonobacteraceae bacterium | reverse complement strand
GGATTCACCTTATTCTGACCAGCATATTTCGGTGCGCTCCCGTGAACAGGTTCGAAGACGGCACACTGGCTGCCGATATTTGCGCCAGGGGCAACCCCCAACCCTCCTATTAAGCCAGCGGACAGATCGGAGATGATATCGCCATAGAGATTAGGCAATACGAGGACATCATAAAGTTCGGGCTTCTGTACGAGCTGCATACACATATTATCCACGATACGGTCTTCATACTGAATATCAGGATATTCTTTCGCAACTTCGTGGGCAGTCGCGAGAAATAGGCCGTCGGATAGTCGCATAATGTTGGCTTTATGCACGGCGGTTACTTTGCGGCGATGATTGGCACGAGCATAGTCGAAGGCGAACTTGACAATACGGCGGCTGGCAACAACAGAAATATATTTGATACTTAACGCGGAGTTGGGATCGAGATGATGACCAGTATGACGAGCAATAACCTCTAAAATCTCTTCGTGTTCGGCGGTGCCACGTTGGAACTCGATGCCTGCGTAGAGATCTTCAGTATTTTCGCGCACAATTACCAGATCAATATTCTCGTAGCGAGAGCGTAGCCCTTGATAGGTTTTAGCGGGTCGAATATTGGCATAGAGATCAAGCTTTTTCCGCAAAGAAACATTCGCGCTGCGTTGCCCTTTGCCGACAGGCGTCGTAACCGGCCCCTTCAGCCCCACTTTGGTATGCTTTATCGACTCAATCACGTCGTCTGGAAGAACAGTACCATGTTTCTCCAGCATCTCCGCTCCCGCCTGGCGCACATCCCACTCGAACTGGACTCCAGTCGCTTCAAGGACACGGCGGGTTGCCACGGTAATTTCTGGCCCTGTTCCGTCTCCGGGAATCAGCGTCACTGCATGCGGCATGTAATCCTCCAATGATTGCAGAACTTACCTCGATTGGGAGGGTGGTGAAATTATTTTTTGATTATACCACATACGCGCTGAGTTCCTGCTCGTATCGATTATTTCACCGCTTTTGTCCGACTTTTTGTGCTGAGCTTTTTTTCGGCAGCAGTTTCTTGACCCGTTTTGGTTTTGGCAGCAGATCCACGCTTCGCAGGCGCTTTTTTTGTGGCCGATGCACGCGTAGTCGTGCGTTTCGTTGTTTTGGTAGTTTGTGCGCGAGTCGTCTTTTTGCGAGTCGGCGTCTCCGCTGCCGCTCCTATATCGGCTCCATCGGAAGACTCCGCACTGGCAGCTTTCTTTCTGCTTGCAGTTGCTGTCCGGCGCGTCTTCTTCTCTGTCCCATTTTGCTGCGGTTGCTCTTCAGCTCCCCGTTGCGCCACGATGACTTCCTGATAGCACACAGGATCTTGTCCGGCTTTGGGCACAACCATCAGCCCGGCGCAGCGTGGACAAGGCTCAGGCACCGGACGTTCCCAGATGGCAAAATTGCAGGTAGGATAATTGCTACAACCATAGAAGACGCGTTTCTTCTGCTTTGTCTTGCGCTCTACCAGATCACCGCCACAAACGGGACAGAGCGCCCCCGTTTTATTGACGAAGGAGCGACGATAGCGACACTCAGGAAAACCGGAGCAAGAGATAAAACGCCCAAAGCGTCCACTCCTGATGACTAGATTGCGCCCACAATCGGGGCATTGCTCATCCATCTCCGGCAGAGGCACACGATCCATTTCGGCCTCGGCCTTTTCCATCGTCGTTTTAAAATCGCCGTAAAAGTTGCGCAGGAATTCCGTCCAGGAGCGGCGTCCCTCCTCGACATCATCCAGCTTGCGCTCCATCTCTGCCGTGAAACCTGTATCGACGATATCGGGGAAGTGCTTATTCATGACTTCATTGACCGTCTCGCCCAACCAGGTCGGAACAAAGCGCCGCTGATCCTGATCGACATAGCCGCGTTCCTGAATCGTGCTGATAATCGGTACATACGTACTGGGGCGTCCGATGCCCTGCTCTTCCAGCTCTTTAATTAAGCTCGCCTCGGTGAAACGTGGAGGGGGCTGAGTAAAATGCTGTTCCGGCTTGAGCTTGTGCAGGTCAAGCGGTTCGTTGACCTCCAGCACTGGCAACAACTTCTCATCCTCTTCACGCGGCCAGACGGCATAGAAACCAGGGAACTTAAGATTGGAACCGGTGGCGCGGAACACATAGTTTTTGGCTACAATATCGGCCCGCACCGTATCAAAGATTGCCGGAGCCATGAAGCTAGCCACAAAACGCCGCCAGATCAGGTTGTATAGCTTGAACTGATCGGGCGTCAGGTAGGTTTTGACGCTTTGAGGAGTGAGCGTTACATCGGTTGGGCGAATCGCTTCATGCGCATCCTGCGTGGTCGCCTTCGCTTTGCCAGTGCGCCCCGGCCCGACATAGTTCTGACCAAACTCGCCCTCGATATAGGTTTTCACGCTCTTCTGCGCCTCTTCGGAGATGCGCGTCGAATCGGTACGCATGTAGGTAATCAGACCCTGTTGTCCCTGTGCTCCCAGCTCAATACCTTCATAGAGCTGTTGCGCCAGGCTCATTGTCCTCTTGGGCTTGAAGTAGAGCCGGGCTGACGCATCCTGTTGCATTGTGCTGGTGGTATAGGGCAAGTACGGTTGGCGTTTCTGCTCCCGCTTCTCGTATTTCAAAACGCTGTACGTCGCGCCCTGTAAATCGCTCAGGATAGCATCGGCCTCTTCCTTCGAGGAGATTTTGATGCGGCCCTTCCCAGACCTGGCAGGTTTCGCGCCATTTGTGCCATTGGCACTACGCCCATCTTCCGCGCTGGGAACAGGCTGTAACTCCTCTCCATCCGCTCCCGCCTCCTCACTATTGAGCGTGGCGATATCGTTCAAACGAGAGATCAAGATCGCCTCAAAGAGTTCCGTTCGCTGATGTTTGCTCAGTGTCGCGGTAATGCTCCAGTACTCCTCCGGCACAAAAACGCGAATCTCGGCTTCGCGATCACAAATCAGACGTAAGGCCACCGACTGCACGCGCCCGGCACTGGTACCGGATTGCACGCGTCGCCAGAGCAAAGGACTGATTTTATAGCCCACGAGACGATCTAGCACGCGACGAGCCTGCTGCGCATTAAAGAGATCCTCGTTAATCTGACGCGGCGTTTTAATGGCATCCTGCACAGCGCGCTTGGTAATCTCATGAAAGACCGCGCGATGGGGGTTCTGTAGTTCCAAAACGTTTTTGAGGGACCAGGCAATAAATTCGCCTTCACGATCAGGGTCAGGGGCCAGGAACACTTCGTCAGCACGCCTGGAGGCAGCCTTCAGTTCGTTAATGAGCTTATCTTTCTTTTCAATCACTTCGTACTGTGGTGCGAAGTCCTTGCGCGTATTCACACCCAGCCCTTTTTTGGGCAAATCAATAATGTGACCCATTGAAGCTAAAACGGTATAGTCACGCCCCAAAAATTTCTCGATTGTTTTCGCTTTGGCTGGTGATTCTACAATTACAAGTTTCTTTGCCATCGATTTTCTCTTATCACCTGAACCTTTATGAACTTCCAGAGACCCACTTATACATGAGTATTCGTCTCTCAAGATAGAATAGCACAGGTTGACAAGTGGTTACTCTTTTTAAAACATCGTCTTCTAAATAAACCAATGTGTCCATTGAAAAATTTCTTTAGCAGCATATCACAGATTGGCAAGAGCTTCATGCGAGATAGCCAGGATAGCTTTTGAGAATAAGAATGATTGAGTAAATATCGCTCTTGACCCCATTGAGCTTGCATGCTATGCTGCATGCAAACTACTATATTAAGGATAGAAGCAGAAGCGCCGATGCGGAGGGAAAAAGCATGCGAAAAAATAAACCATCAGAGCCGATCTCGAAAGCAGCTGCCGACGCAAAACGAGAGCGCAAGATGGATCATGCCCGACTTCCTGACAGGAAGTTGGCTACCAGCAAGAAACGCCGTCCGAATCGTCGGCGCATCTCAGCACGAGCTGCGCTGGCCGTGATCGCAGGCCGAGCAGGCGGAGCTATCAGCCGCCGCTTAGGGCTGGGAGGTGGCACCAGTATTGTCGGAGTGATAGCCCAGCGCGTCCACCCGGATATTGTCGAATACCTGGCACAGCAGCTAGAGTACGGCAATGTGGTCATCACCGGGACCAACGGCAAGACAACGACCAGCAGCTTTATCGCCGCCATTTTGCGCGACGGCGGCTTACGTGTCTGGCACAATCGAGAAGGCTCCAACCTGATACGCGGGATCGCCAGTTCCCTGGTCATTCGCGCGCGCCCAAATGGAAACTTGCGCTATTCAGGCAAGGCAATCGCGATTTTTGAGGCCGACGAAGCAGCCCTTCCCAGGATTGTGCAGGTGACAGCTCCCAGGATCGTGGTGTTCAACAATCTGTTTCGTGACCAGTTGGATCGTTACGGCGAGGTCGATAGCGTAGTAGCACACTGGCAGCAAGCTGTGGCGCACCTTTCCAGCAGCGCAACGCTGGTGCTAAACGCCGACGATCCCGCGACAGCACAACTAGGCCACGCATTTTCTGGCAAAGTACTCTATTATGGTATCGACGACCTCACCCTTAATCTGACGATGCAACCGAATGCTACTGCGCGGCACCAGGTTGTTGATAGCCGCACCTGCCCACAATGCGGCAGCGAATATACGTATGATATCCGCTTTTATAGTCATATGGGACATTATTATTGCGCTAATTGCGGGATTAAACGTCCTCAACCCGATGTACGCGTATCTCATGTCCAACAGGATAATTTTGATCGGCTGCGTATCCAGGTTGTAGCGGCGACACGACAGCGAGAAATCACCATCCCGCTACCGGGACTCTATAATATCTACAATGCCCTGGCGGCTATTACCGCTGCGCTGGCGCTCGATGTCGATTGGGCCCCTATTATCAGCGGCATCGAGCAATCAAAACCTGTCTTTGGACGCGGGGAACGCATCCAGGCCGAGGGGCGAACGCTGCGCCTGCTGCTCGCCAAAAATCCGACTGGCTTCAACGAAGTGCTACGCACTCTCTTCAGCGATGGTACACTACGACATGTGCTTTTCGTCTTAAATGATAATACTGCCGATGGCCGGGATATCTCCTGGATCTGGGATGTAGATTTCGAACGTGTGACTGGACAGACAAACACCCTGGTGGTTGCGGGAACGCGCGCGCTCGATCTGGCCTTGCGTCTGAAATACGCCGGGGTCGATCAGAAAGCGATGTTGATCGTTCCTCCCGCCTCTCTACGGGCACACAAAAGTGAGGTTGCTCTCACCCAGCGTGTCCGCCGCCAGGATAAGCAGGGAAAAGAGGAGGCAAAGGCGCAAGCGATAGAAAGTCAATCGGCGCGTGTCTATGGCTTGAAACATGCCCTGGATGCGGCCTTGCAGCAGGTTCCTGTAGGTGAAACCCTTTTTATCGTCCCAACGTATACTGGACTATTAGAAGTACACCGTGAGTTAGAGCAGCGTGGTTTGACAGCCCGCTACTGGGAAGGAAGGGAGGCATGATGCAGGGATTTTCCCAGTCCACGCTTACGCTGACACTTGGACATTTGTATCCAGACCAGTTAAATCTGTATGGTGATCGTGGCAATATCTTAACGCTGCGCCGTCGTTGTCAGTTCCGCGACATTGAGCTGCGCGTGATTGGCTTAGGAGTCGGAGATGCTCTGGCACCAGACGAATACGATCTGTTATTCATCGGTGGCGGGCAGGACAAAGAGCAAGCTCCAGTGGCACAAGATTTGTATGAAATTAAGGGTATAGGGCTATGGGCAGCCATTGAAGATGATATGCCTGTGCTGGCAGTCTGTGGTGGCTATCAATTGCTGGCCCAATACTATCGTCCAGCAGAGGGACCGGATATGCGCGGACTCGGAGTATTCGATGCCTGGACGATCCATAAGGGTGCAAACACGCCGCGCTGCATCGGGGATATTGCCATTAGCTGGGGAGAGAAAACGCTGGTCGGTTTTGAAAATCACGGTGGACGTACCTATCTTGGCACAGCCCAACCACTTGGCAAAGTGTTGAAGGGGCATGGGAACAATTCAGAGGACCAGACCGAAGGCGCGGTATATCGCAACGCGTACGGCACCTATCTGCATGGCTCTCTGCTACCCAAAAACCCTCATTTCGCCGATCACTTAATAGACCTGGCTCTACAAAGGAAATATGGAGATCACTCGATCACAGCTGAAGAACTAGCGGGATATCATGGGAGCGTCCATACACCTCCTACAATGAACGGACAGGTGGCGCAGACGACGGCTGATTCCGCAGCCAGAATCGTCCTAGCGCCATTAGAAGATGCACTAGAATGGGAGGCCCATGCTTCCCTCCTCGAACGTCTAGGATTATATAGTGAAGCCGCAGCTGTTTTGCGTGCCCAAAAAGGCTAATTCAATGGTTCAACCTCTAAGGAAGAGAGA
>DASTZT010000294.1:0-9911 GCA_035764225.1 Ktedonobacteraceae bacterium | reverse complement strand
GAGTATAGCCACGCTGAGGTCCGTTCAACTGCCCTGATGTATGCCGACGCGCTCTATATGATCCTTAAGACGGGCTTCAGTGCGCCGAGCGACACGGGTGAGACTGTCACGCTGGCCCCGCAAGTGGTCCAGCCGGATACGGCAACCGCCGCAGGAGTCATGGGCACCAGTTCGCGGCCCACCGGGTGCAGCAACACCCCGACTGGCGATTATCCACTCGCCGTGAACTGTATACTGGACCCGACCATCTTTGACTGCACACGCCCGACGGCGGTGTATCCGCCCTGTAGCTACGAAGAGCGCACCGACGCGCCTTATCCACTGCCGGTAGACTTCGTGGTCATTCACGATACCGAGGGTTCGCTGCAGAGCGCCCTCAGCACCTTCCAGAATACCGATCCTCAGACGGCCCCCGGAGCCAGTGCGAATTATATCGTTGATACCGACGGGACGGTCTATCAGGTCGTGCATGATGCTGATTTTCCCTATAATTGCGGCAATTACTGGTACAATCAGCACTCGGTTGGCATCGAGCATGTTGGTTTTGCCGCGACTGGCTCCCTGTGGTATAACGCCGCCGAGTACCTGGGTTCCGCCAAACTGGTGGCCTACCTGCTCAACAAATACAACCTGCCGCTCTCCCGCAACGATATCGTTGCGCACGGCACCGTGCCCTCATCCACATACACGTCCGGGCCAAACCACGTCGATCCAGGCCCGTACTGGATGTGGGACTACTACTTCAGCCTGATCCACCAGCAGGGCATCCCTTATCCGCAGGCAACGCCCACTCAGGGAACAATCGAGCTACACACGGGAATGAATCTGGGGCAAGGTGGCACCGAGGCACCCGGCGATTTCAACTTCTACTATCTCTATAATGGTCCCAGCACCGCCTCGGGCTTGATCCCCCAAATGAACAGTCCCTCTGATGTGACCGACGAGACCAATAATATCGAAGCAGATATCAGCTACTCCTATCTGGCCATGATGCAGGACCCGGCGGGGACTGGGGACACCATGTACGAGATATGGTATGGTGAGAGCGACCAGGCCCACAACAGTCCACCCAACCTGTTTGAGGATGGGAAGCTGGCCTGGCTGGCTGTGCCTCCCGGTGCCAATGTTACTGTGGGCACAGGCACACTGGTGAGCATCAACGAAATTGGTGTCTCTCACGTCCTTGTCTATGGAAACCCCAACCCCAGCCATACCATCGGCAGTGTGCCCAATGGCGTGCTCTTTGACTCGGGATACACCTTGGTTCAGGATGGGACCACCATCCTGTGGTACGAGATCAACTTCAACCATCGCCAGGGCTGGATTCCTGCCAGCGAGGTGACAGCCATACCTACCATATAGGTTCAATGGGCAAGCCGAGGCAAACCAGGAGAGAGCAGGATACCCAAATGACACCCTGCTCTCTGTTTCCCATTCCTCACCATCCCCACGCCACCAACCCACGAGTTGCGCAACGACCCACCTACACCAGCACTACCTCAGCACTTAGCGGGGAAAACGGGGGGCAAAAATGTTGGAACCCCAATGACGAACCTGTTTCTCCTGGGCACTCCGTAGGAGCGCGTGCATTTGCTGAGCCACGGCAACAACGTGGGGCTGAGTGAGAAAAGTGTAGTGAGACCCTGGGATGACATGAACGTGAAGAGGTGAACTCATACGTTCTTGCCATTGGCTTGCAATATCTGTCGATCTCTCATTCTCTTCGCTTTGCAGCAGGTGAACGTTGTCATTGTGAAGATCTGGCAGAAGATAATTTCGCCAGGCCAGATTATGCGCTTTATAGAGTGCAAGATAACGCTTGAGTTGATCTTGATCGATATCTTCAGGGAGAAGGCCTGCGTGCTGAGCATCGGCCAGGAGTGTTGAAAGCTGATTCTCGGCGAGACGCTGGCGCAGCAATTCCTCAGTCCAGCTCGCCTGTTGGCTCTGCGGCGACCGAAGCGCCAGATGAAACGCAAAGTCAAGCAGGGCGGTGGTATCATCATATGTTGCTATGTGGTCTCCGTTGGAGGATGGCTGGGAATCGAGCAATACCAGTAGAGCGACGTGCAGTCCCTGCGCCTGGAGCTGGATCGCCATCTCGTATGCTATCAGCCCTCCGAATGACCAGCCACCTAGCAGATAAGGGCCCGTTGGCTGCACTTTTTGTACTTCTTGCAGGTAATGGGTAGCCAGCACTGGGATACTGCTCAATGGAATTTGTCCCTCCTGCAAACCTGGTGCTTGTAGTCCGTAAAATGCTTGCTGCGAACCCAGATGCGTTGCGAGTTGCTGGTACGCGATAACGTTGCCACCGATGGGGTGAACGCAGAAAAAAGGAGTCGTACCTGTTCCTGCTTGCAGCTGCACGAGAGGCGACCATTCCTGCTGATCGGCTGGTCCTTCGAGCAGGTGCCCTAATTGAGCTATGGTGGCGTTTTGAAAGAGCGCCGCTAGAGAAAGCTTACGACCAAAATAACGCTGCAATTGGAAATTGAGCTGCATCAGCAAAATTGAGTGGCCACCTAGGGCAAAGAAATCATCATGAATACCTATGGGATGGACGTGGAGCAGTTCCTCAAAGATCTTTACCAGATCGCGTTGTGTCTCCGTGATAGCGGGCACGTAGGAATGTGCTGTTTGCCCATTACGGGAGATCATCTCTGGCGCTGGTAGCGCACGACGATCAATTTTACCATTAGGAGTAAGCGGAAATGCATCCAGTATCATCCAGGCAGCAGGCAGCATATAAGTCGGCACACGCTGTTCTAACCAGTGTTGTATTTCGTCCCTTGTGCATGAAGTACCCGCTTTCAGGACAAGATAAACGACGAGAAAGCGCTCTGCGTGCATAGCGGTATGTACAACGACCAGAACCTCTTGGAGAGCCGGATGCTGTCTCAGTATCGCCTCAATCTCTCCTAGTTCAATGCGGTAGCCACGCAGCTTCACCTGTTCATCGTTGCGCCCAATGTATTCAATCTCGCCCGATGGTAAATAGCGCACGATATCTCCAGTCTTATAGAGCCGTTCGCCTGGCTCCTGACTATATGGGTGAGGAATAAATCGCTCGGCGCTCAATGTTGGCCGATTGAGATATCCTCTCATAAGCCCTGCTCCTCCAATATACAATTCACCTGGTATTCCGACCGGTTGGGGGCGCAGATGTTGATCTAACACATATACTTGCACATTGGTAATAGGGTGCCCAATTGGTGGCCGTTCCTCGTGCCCATGACACCGCCATACTGTTGCCCATACGGTTGTCTCTGTCGGCCCATAGGCATTAAACATACGCCGTTCAGCTGCCCAGAGGGCTACAAGAGAACCAGGACAAGCCTCCCCAGCACAGATCAGCGTTTGCAGCTGGGCCAACCGGAGGTTAGACGGAAGAGCGGCCAGCACAGAGGGCGGAAGTGTAAGCGTTGTGATCGCCTCAGAAGAGAGTTGGGTAACCAGATCAGGGCCTGAGCGTAGTGTTTGCTGCGTTGTCAGATGAAGGGTAGCTCCTGCAGACCATGCCATCACCATCTCAAAAATAGAGGCATCGAAGTTCAAGGAAGCGAATTGCAAAATGCGGCATGACCTTTGAGCAGCAAAGGTGCGCAATTGCGCTTGAGCTAGATTATATAACCCTCGATGTTCCAGCATTACTCCTTTGGGTTGACCGGTAGAGCCTGAAGTGTAAATGACGTAGGCCAGATTCTGGTCTTTAAGAGGGATAGCGGGATTGCTATCTACTGCGTGCTGCAGCGCAGAGAAGAGCGTATCTAGACATACCACTTGCAGGCTCTGCACTGGTGCGGCAGCAAAATGCTTGGACAGATCGCTAGTTGTCAAAAGCAAGGTCAACGCTGTATCGTGTAAAATAAAGTGCAGCCGTTCCTGCGGATACTGCGGATCAAGAGGGACGTAGGCACCGCCAGCTTTGAACGTAGCAAGCAAGGCGACGATCATCTCTATTGAACGTTCCAGATGGAGGCCTACCAGCACGTCCATCTCAACCCTCTGGGATCGCAGATAGTGGGCCAGTTGGTTCGCTCTCCGGTTCAGCTCTTGATAGCTCACCTGCTTGTCCTCAAAAACGATGGCTATAGTATCAGGATACTGCGTGGCCTGGGCCTCAAAAAGCTGATGAATGTAGGAATCTTGCGGATACTCCTGTCGGGTGGTATTCCATGCGAAAAGCATGCGTTGCTCTTGCTCAGAAAGCAGATGAATCTCTTCAAGCTTGCCCTCAGGATGTGACGCGAACTGCTCTATGATGTACTGCAAGTGGCGGGCCATCGCGGTGACCTGGGGATCAGTGAACAGGGCGCTATTGTATTGAAGCTGTCCGTTACAAATTGCTTCGCTTTCACTGATGATAAGGCTAAGATCAAATTTGGCGGTACCAGTCCCAATATCCAGCAAATTCCAGGCGATGTCAGCACAGTATCTTTGGGAGGGGAATCCCTCCTCTAGCGCAAAGAAGGTCTGAAAGAGCGGATTGCGGCTCAAATCTCGCTCAGGCTGAACTGCTTCGACTACCTGTTCAAAGGGAAGATCCTGATGATTATAGGCTTGTAGAGCAACTTCACGTACATGTTGGAGCAGCTCACGGACGGTCATTACGTAGGAGGGCCGGAAACGCAGCACCAGCGTATTGACAAAAAGTCCGATCAATCCCTCGCTCTCTGCCTGTCGGCGGTTAGCGATTGGCGTCCCGATGGTAATATCGGTCTGGCCACTATAGAACATGAGTAAGGTAACGAACGGAGCCAACAGTAGCATGAAACGCGTCAAACCCTCTCGTTGTGCAAGCTGCTCTAGACGCTGGAGCGATAAGTTCGGCAGCGAAAAGCGTGTTTCTGCTCCATGTATCGACTGTAATTCGCGTTGTGCCTGGGATGTTGGCAAGGTTAATGGGACGAGATCGCACAGTTGTTGCTGCCAGTAGCGTCGCTGCTGCTGTGCGCTGGCTTTGTTTAACCAAGATCGCTGCCAACTGGCATAATCGGTATACTGAATGGGCAGTGCCGGTAATGTTGGCTGTTGTCCTCGTAGGAAACACTCGTAGCTGTGCGTTAATTCATCGATGAGAATCTTCAGAGACCAGCCGTCGGCAACGCTGTGGTGCAACTGGCAGAAGAGGATGTGATCCGCAGCAGTCCAGCTCAGAAGGGAGAAGCGGATTAACAGATCGCGTTCCAGGTCAAAGGGACGCGCAACGAGTTGTTGCAGCCGTTGCAGGGCGTGTTCTTCGCTCGTACATTGCTCGGTGATGAGAAGCTGGCTATAATCGGCAACGATCTTTTGATAGGGACGTGCCTCCCACTCTACATAGCGTGTGCGCAGAATACTGTGTCGCTCGATCAATAAGGCAATACTTTGTTCCAGTGCATGCACCTGTACCCGCCCCTGTAAGCGTATGGCCAGAGGGATAGTGTAGAGCGGGCTTCCCGGTAGCAATTGGTCGATAAACCAAAGCCGCTCTTGCGCGAAAGAGAGGGGATAAAGGCCATCTGCTGTATGGGTTGAGAGGGGAATGTTCATGCTCTCGCGCGGATTCTGCCTGGCGAGCAGCTGTTCGATGCGTTCCGCAAGACTGGCGATGGTAGTAGCTTCAAAGAGCGTATGCAGAGGCAGGTCAATGTTAAAAAGTGTACACAGTCGTATGTGGACTCGTGTTGCGAGAAGCGAGTGTCCTCCGACCTGAAAGAAGTTATCAAAAACGCTCATATGCTCAACTCCGAGCACATGGGAACACAATTCAGCCAGAGTTTGTTCCAGTGCTGTCCGTGGGGCAACAATCTCTCTGCTTCCTCCCTGCTCTACCCTGTTCGGCTCTGGCAACGCTTTCCGGTCTATCTTTCCATTGACCGAGAGGGGCAGGCTCTCTATAACAACCAGCGCCGCAGGAATCATGTATTCGGGCAGGTGCTCTGCAAGAAACTGACGCACATCCTTCACCAGGGCATCTTTACTACACCAGGTATATGCCGTCGCCCGGCTCTGCTGTATCGGAGATAGCAGCTGTGAATAAGTCAGGCGGCGGGCGTACAGCGTATAGAGATCGGTCTCTTTAAGCAAGCTTTCTTGCTCACAAGAGACATCATATCCCTGTTGTCGCAGCAAAGCGACAATGCGTTCGCGTCTCCCATCAATATCGGAAACCTCAAGTATTATCTGTTGAATTTTTGGCCAATCTTCTCGCTTTATCCCTCTTAGTACATCTTCCTCGCTTTTCTCTACATCGATCTTGAGCAGATCGATCTGCTCCAGCTTCTGCTCGTCGATGATATCCGAGAGCGTTCTTACCGGGAACGCCTGCGTTACTCCCTTCAGGCGTTCCTCCAGCAATGCATCTATCTCTGTAAGCGCAAACTCGCTCCCGTCTGCCTCTTTGCCGTATTGGTTGAGCAAAAACCTCTTGACTACCTCGCGATCCTCCTCCTGGTTGGCAAAGCTTCCAGAAAGGATGGAAGCGTGGGGATAATAGGTCAGCGTCCTGGTACCAGCATCTTCGGCAAGGCCACAAGCAAAAATGTGGGCTTGTAAACCGTACAGGGCCATGTTGAGCCGGAGTGCTCTAACCGCAGTGGGTAGTGGCTCTATAGCATAGATATGTGCATCACGACAGTGCAGACCTGCTTGTAGACTGAAAAGGCCAATGTTAGCGCCTACATCGACAATAGCGGCTCCATCTTTGAGTTCTATGCCATGGTGCCTCCCCAGTTGTATGCCCTCAAAATGCTCTTGATACAAGAAGTCGGTTTCGCTTTTATTCTGATGTGCAATCAGCAAGCTATTGGGCAACTCGTAGAGGGAGTGCTCAGCAAGTGCGCTGGATCGTTCGAGGCGGAGCTGTTGGTACACAGGCAGTGCATGACTGGTATTGGGGACGATATAGGCGACCAGCCGCTTTTCCTCTGCTGGATAGTGACGTACCAGAACAACCGCTGCCTGGATCGCTGCATGCCGTCTGAGCAGAGCTTCGATCTCTCCTGGTTCAATGCGATAGCCACGCAGTTTGATTTGCTCGTCCAGCCGTCCCAGATACTCGATGGCACCGTCTGGGCGATAGCGGGCAAGATCCCCTGTGCGATAGAGGCGTGCAGGGATCTCACTAAATGGATTGGGGACAAAACGTGCTGCTGAAAGGTCTGGCTGTTCCAGGTAGCCTCGTGCAACCTGTACACCTCCAATGAAGAGTTCTCCTGCAACACCGACTGGAACCGGCTGCATAGCCTGGTCCAGGAGATAGATCTGTGTGTTGGCAATGGGACGGCCAATAGCAATATGCTCGGCTTGAAGCTCCGTAGCCCGACACGGCCAGCAGGTCACATCAATGGCTGCCTCTGTTGGCCCATACAGGTTGTAGACCTCAGTGGGTAATCCTTGCAGACAGCGCGCCAACAGATCTGGCATCAGAGCCTCCCCACTGCAAATTACGCGTTTCAAACTCCAGGGCTGTCCAACAAGATCAGGCTGCTCCAGGAAAACCTGAAGCATTGAAGGCACAAAATGCACGGTAGAGATTTGCTCTCGCACCAGAACCTCTAAGAGATATTTCGGGCTCTGGTGTCCGCCCGGTCGAGCCAGAACCAGACATGCCCCTGCCATCAAGGGCCAGAGGAGTTCCCACACCGAAACGTCAAAGCTGGTGGGTGTTTTCTGGAGAACTCGATCTTCTCCTGTCAGTTGAAAGGTGTTCTGCATCCAGAAGAGACGATTGATCAGCCCCTCATGGGTGCTCATCACCCCCTTTGGCCTGCCGCTCGAACCGGAAGTATAGATCACATACGCCAGATTCGCCCCTCTTATCCGCTCTACAAGCGGTTCGCTTGATTGATGGAGCATCTCCTGCTGGATCTCGTCCATGCAAATAGTTGTTCCAGAGAAGGATGGCAGGCGATCTCGTAGGTGTGATTGCGTCAGCAAAAGAGAGATGTGAGCATCAGAGAGCATCAAGACAAGTCGCTCGGCAGGAGAGCCAGGATCAAGCGGCACATAGGCTCCTCCAGCCTTAAGGATACCCAGAATGCTGATCAGCAGGTCCAATGAGCGTTCAAGACACAATCCTACATACACTTCTGGCCCTACTTGTCGCTCTTGCAGGTAATGGGCCAGGCAATGAGCCTGTCTATCCAGTGCTTCATAGCTGAGCTGCTGATCTTCATAGGCCAGAGCGATTGCGTCTGGGGTCGTTGCGGTCTGGGCCGCAAAAATATGATGGACATATTGCCCCTGAGGATAGTGCTGATGAGTGTCATTCCATGCAACAACGATCTGTTGCCGCTCTGCTGCGGAAAGCAGGCAGAGATGAGAGAGCCGTTGGTGAGGGTTGATTACGAAATGGTGGAGAATAGTGAGCAGGTGTTTGGCCATCATAGCTATCTGAGGCTGATCGAAGAGGGCGAGGCGATACTCGAAGAAACCATAGACTTCGTCGCGCTGCTTCCACGCAAAGAGGTTGAGATCAAAGGCGGCCTCGCCTCCTTCAACTTCTAGCTGGCTGACATACATCCCTACCTGCTCTCCTGTGCTGAGTGCTCTGCCGCGTAACTCTTCCCAGATGACCCAGCTAAAGGTCACTTGAAAGAAAGGATTGGTATGGAGTGTGCGCTCAGGCTGGAGCTCTGTGACAAGCCGTTCAAAGGGCAGATCCTGGTTGCTGTATGCTCCCAATGCGACCTCGCGTACACGTCCCAGGAGTTCGCGCCAACTCGGATCGCCTCTGAGATCGGTGCGCAAAACAACCATATTCGCGAATAGGCCGATCAGACCCTCGAACTCTTTGCGGGTACGGTTCGCGACTGGCGAGCCGATAAGAATGTCCTGCTGGCCACCATAGACGGTTAAGAGCACAGTGAATGCGGCCAGCAGGACCATAAACAATGTTACCCCTTCTTGTTGGCAGAGCGTTTCGAGTGCGGCTGTAAGCTCTGCCGAGAGTTGAAAAAACTCGCGTGCCGCCGCATCCTCTCCCTGTGCGCCAGAATGCCGAGTGGGAAGGGAAATGAACTGGGGCGCATCTGCCAGTTGTCTGCGCCAGTATGTCAGTTGGCTTTCTGTCAGCTCACTCTGGAGCCAGTTTTGTTGCCAGAGGGTATAGTCCGCATATTGGAGCGGCAGTTCTGGCAGAGGTGGGGTCTGTCCTTGCAAGAAAGCATCGTACAATGCCAGGAATTCTTGCAGAAGTACCCCCATCGACCAGCCATCTGCGATGATATGGTGGAATACTAGTGAGACAATATAATCGTCCTGGTCAAGTTTAATCAATAAGATACGCATTAGACGGTCATAGGCCAGGTTGAAGGGACGCTGAACTTCCGCAGCCACGGTGCTCAGAGCCACAGCTTCCCGTTCGGCAGGAGGCAGCGTGCAGAGATCGCATACTGGCAATTGCAGCGGGTACGGCTCATGGATCACCTGCACTGGCTCATCCTCGATAACAACGAAGTTCGTGCGCAAAATCTCATGGCGGCGTATGAGTTCCTCAAAGACGCGCGTGAAGACTGCGACGTGGAGTCCTTTCCGAATGCGCATGATTTCTCGGATGTGATAGCGTGAGTTGTCTGGGGCCAGTTGGCTGATAAACCAGAGGCGTTGTTGCGCAAAAGAGAGTGGCAATTTTTGTGGCCTCTGCTGGATGCTAACCCCGGCTGGGAAGGTGGTGATACCCTCCTCCTCTAACAGATAAGCCAGAAGCTCTGCCTGTTCTGCTGTCAATCCCCCTCCTTGCTTTTGACTCAGGTTATCATTCATGGCTCGTCTCCTGCACTTTTTTACGACGCAACTGTTCCTGTAGCACATCGGGGGGCATATGCTGCACTTTATAATAGAGTTGCGCAATTTTCTCGATACGTCCGGGGGTGGATTCCTTCTGTTTGAGCTGGGTGGCCAGCCCTTCTACTGTTGGCATATCG
>DASTZT010000293.1:0-28653 GCA_035764225.1 Ktedonobacteraceae bacterium | reverse complement strand
TAGCCACATCGCACGTATTAGCGGACCAGACTATTTCTACGATCAGCAGAAGAGGGACGCAACGTTCGATCCTACTACCGTCAAGCATACCTATCGTGTTGAGGCCAGGGATGCTACCATTACATTCTTCGTAGACGGTGGGCAGATTCTCACGCTGCCAGACAATCGTTACCTGGCAGGAGCGGAAGTAGGCCTCTGGAGCCAGGATACGCAACTACAGGTATTCAGTTTCCAGGTAGTCGCGCTCTAGAGGAGAAACCGTTCTAACCATCGGTTGCGTCTTTGCTGCCTCCATTGTGAAAGCGATCAAATAGACACGTTGAGTCAAAATTGTGTTGACAAGTCCATAAGTAGTACATCCCACCATTTAACGCTGGGATGTACTACTTATGGCCCTCGCTACATTTTTTCTTCGGCGTCCTCTCCTCGCTCGGCATTTTCTATAATATTGCCGCTCTTGAAAAGAATATTTTGAGCGGCTGTCCGCCATTTGGGGTGACGCCTGAGCAAAAACTCCAGATCCATTGAAAAGTGCAGGAACTCCTCTTCCTGCGCATGTTGCATAATGCTCTTTGCTTCCTCGTCCTGCTCAACCGAGATGCGCTGCTCGTACCAGTTGATCGCCTCGCATTCCTCTTGGAGTGAGGCAATAATGCGGGCAAAGGTGCGGGTCTGTTGCGATAGCTCATGCGCTGGTTCGTGATACTGTTCGAATCCCATGAAGAAAAAACCCTTCTTTTAGCTTTGCTTTTGTCTGTCCTTTTATACATATAGACAAAAACCGTTAGTAGGAGCAAGCAGAACAGTGGGATGAGATGCCCTGCGACGGGTTTGGAAGACGCGGGAAAAGGTCATGGTTGAGGACGAGAAGGAGGTGCTTTCTCCACAATTACGAATCTCACACGCACATTGCCAAAATACAGGATATCCCCATGTTGCAGCAGTTCGGACTGAAACGGCCCCAGTACCAGATCTCTCAGGCGCGTCTTATTACGACTCTTGAGATCTTCGATGTAGAAGAACGTCTCCTCAAACCTGATGCGGGCATGCTGGCGCGACACCATCATTTTCTTATCGGGTCCGCTCAAATCAATGTCAGGCGTATAGCCGCGTTTGGGGTCAGAGCGCCCCACGATCACCGATTTTTGCGTGATGGCGAAGCGTTGCGTTTCTTCTCCTACCTGTTCGTATTGCAGGTAGGCTAGAGCATTGCTCTCCGTTGAGGGATGAGGAGAGAGCACATCGAGTTGATACTGCACCATTGCGTTCTTTTCGATCAGCGTAGGTTGTTGCGTAATATGCTGCTCTACAGGCGACATCTCGTTGGTCAGTCCCGCCACATGTATGGTCTGGCTTGCCTCAGTCGTTTGATTGTCGCTGGCAGAACGGCGTGCTGGCAATTCAAGCGTTTCTAGAGCAAGCAGCAGAGCGGAGGCATCCGAAAAGCGTTGGGCCGGTTCCTTTGCCATCATGCGGTCAACGAGATTTTGTAATGATGAGGGAGCGTCATGTTTGAATTGGATCATGCGTGGCAGAGGGTTGCTTGTCTGCATAATTCCTGTCTCCGCCTGATTACGTCCAACGAACGGTAATCGACCGGTCACCATCGTAAACAGGAGAAGGCCGACCTGATAAACATCGCTCCACGGCCCGCTCTGACCTCCATTGATGTATTCGGGCGGCATATAGCGAGGATCAAGAGTGCTAATATCGTTAGTGTGCTGGCTGTTCTTATAGCCAATACTATAGAGCAGCGACCTTAGGCCGATATCGTCGATTTGCACACGGTCGGTAATGCCATCAGTGTCGATAGTGATAAGTTGTGGGTGCAGGTCAATGCCCGCGATCCCCTGTTGATGCAATGCCTGCAATCCCTGGGCGATCTGTTGAACCAGGTTGAGTGTACGCGCTAGATCAATATTCTCGTGATCCAGCACATGCTGAAGGGTGACGCCGCGTGGAGGAGCGGTCGCGATATAGGCCCGCGTTCCCTCAATCCCCCAGTCAAAAACCTGGATTACGTGAGGCGATATAGCCTGACGGCGCGGAGCCAGGGCGTTCAACTGCGTGCGTATCACATCTTGCTGGGCCGTAGTAGGGATTTCTATGATAGAGAGTCCCACCACATCGCCGGTATTACGATTGTAGGCTGTGCATACTGTCAGTATTTCGCTGCTCGCAATCACCTGGCCCACGCGATAAATGCCGCCGATCAACCGTGCATCGCGCTGTGGCATGCCGGTTTACCCCCTGTTGCAAAACAATACGTGCCTTCCAGCTCGTTTAGTTATATAAGTGTTGATTGACGTAATCAATAATTCCTTGCCAGTTACCGTTGGCAGGCTGGAGGATATATTGTCCGTCGTTTGATGTTCCGTCCTGGAGCGCATTCTGGTTGCTTAAACCGATGTGAGAGGTATGAGGATCATTGAGATCCATTTTCATAGCGAACTGCATCAGGTCGGCCAGAGACATGTTTGTGTAGATGGTGTGTTGCAGTGCATCCATAGCATTAAAGAGCTTAGGCCAGGTTGACATCTGCTTGACTTTGGCTAAGGCGGCTTTGATGATAATCTGCTGGCGGGCTGAGCGAGCAAAATCGGTGCCCTCTGCTAGATTATCGAGCACCTCGCGGGCGCGGGCGTAGCGGATGGCTGTTTCTCCATCCATATGCTGATTCCCTTTATTGAAGTGAACCTTAATCCAACTGGCATCGATAGCAGGATCGTCGTTTTTCGGGTACTGAGCGGTGAAAGAATCGGGAACGTAGACATCAACGCCACCAATGGAATCGATCAATTCGCGGAAACCAGTAAAATTGATAGTCAACCAGTACTTCACGTTTTGTCCTGTAATCAGCGATATTTTAGCGGCGGCGGCATCGCCACCAGTTACCGGCTGTTGCCCATTATTAGAAGCCAGCGCGTAGATGGAGTTGAGTTTGGTATAATTGCCTGAGTTTGGCGGATACTGGACCCACAAATCGCGTGGTACAGAGATTAATGACGTGTGGTGGCTTTGTGGTAACAGACTGACTACCAGCATCGAGTCTGTGAGGTTAGCTCCATCGTGCGTGCCGCCTCCGTAACCCATCACTAGCACATCGGTGCGGTCGCTGGTTCCCATATAACCTGTTTGTGTGCTGAGAGGCGATTGGGTAGAGATGGCTGAGCCAAATGCCAGCACGCGCTGCGTCGTTGTAACCGTAAAGCCACCAATAATACAGACCAGCAATATCACTATTAGCATCGTGATAAGGCAGCCTTTCCCTCTGCGTCGTGGACCGCGTTTCGCTCCTCTGCGGTTCATCGATTGTGATGATTGATAGTAGGGATACTGGTTAGCGTTTGGCTGGGCCATTGGCGCAGCTTGTTCCGCTCTGCCAGAATAGGCTGCTGGTTGTCCGGCAGCATTGGCTTGTGGAGAATATTGATAGGGACGACGCTGCGATTGCCCGGACTGGTTTTTAAAACTGCCGAGCACAAGCTTGCCCTGTTGATTATGATCCTGGTATGATGATGGTCGGACTGGTTGTGTTGGTTCGTTGCCTGCATCTATATAGTTATTTGACATTGAGAATCCTTCTCCCAGGTAGAATGCGCAATCGTCATGCGATACTATAACATATGTTTCAATCCATCTACCTCTGAGCACACCACGTTAATTGCTTACTCCACTATTACAGACGAACGAAAGCACAGGAAGTTGCACCTCTTACTTTTTGGTCCAGTCGGACGTGGCCGAACGCTCTTTCCCGTGACGCATTGCCACGATCTCCGCCATGATTGCTAGCGCCATTTCTTCTGGCGAGGTTGCGCCGATATTTAGCCCGATTGGCCCATGAATGCGGGCAATCTGTTCTTCGGTAAGGCCCTGTTTTTTGAGCCGTTCAGCCCGTTCTCCACTGGTTTTGCGGCTGCCAATCGCACCTACGTAGCCAACACGCCGCGCGAGGACGACTTTGAGCGTTGGTTCGTCAAACTTGGGGTCGTGCGTTAATACCGCTATCGATGTGGACGGGTTGAGATCCATTTTCTCCAATACTTCGTCAGGCCACTCGACAATCAGCTCATCGGCATGGGGGAAGCGTTCACGGGTGGCAAAGGCGGCGCGTGCGTCGATGACGATCACGCGATAATTGAGCGTTTTGGCAAAAGTCGTCAGCGGGATCGCGATATGACCCGCCCCGACGATAATAAGCGATGGCGGTGGGGGAAAGCCTTCGATGAAGATCTCAAAGGGTTGCTGCTCTGTCAGCCCCTCGATGGTGTAGGTATGAGTATTGGCGTCTCCGGTCCAGATAGCTCGTTCAGCATCCTGTATGACGCTGCTGTCGAGGGTAGCGTTGCCAAGTGTGCCATGAGCAGTTTTATCAGGAAAAACCAGTAATTTCGCCCCTACCTGCTCAGGACCACGAACAACCGTTGCCAACGCCACGCCTTTCTCTTGGCCCAACAGGTCTTTTAGTTCCTCATAGAGACTGCTCATGATGGCGTTCCTCTCCTATTTACATAATGTGCGCTGGTGCGAAGGGCAGGCTGTAGGGGCAATCCCTTGCGGTTGCCCAGCCCCGACTGAATGTTGTTACCAATCAAGGCGTTCTACGAACACATGGATTGTGCCACCGCAGGCCAGGCCGATCTGCTCGATATTGTCCTCTTCGGAGATGCCAAATTCGAGCATCTGCGGTTTGCCATTTTTGATCACTTCCATTGCGGCATGGACGACCGCAGGCTCGACGCATCCTCCACTGACCGAGCCTGCCAGTTCGCCGCTCTCGCTCACCGCTAGCTTTGCTCCCGGCCTGCGTGGGGCCGAACCGGCCATGCTGACTACGGTGGCAAGCGCAACCTGCTCGCCCTTAGCACGCCATTTCTCTATATCTGGTAATACGTCGCGCATCGTGTTCCTTCCGCTTTCTGCGTTAATCGCCTCAAAAAGCTGCTGTCTTCATTGTATTAATAGCGGGCTTTGCTCCATTTTTCGATGGCTTGATGGCGTGCCGCAGCACTACGCACAGGCCTGCTATCGTCGATTCTGGAGAGCAAATTCCCTAAGCTAATCAGACTATCGAGATTGTGAGCTGGGAGAAAATCGTCGATAAAGGGTAATGCCGTCTTCATGCCAATCGTCAAAGGCCGATAATCGGGCGAGCCTAGCAAGGGGTTGAGCCAGATCAGGCGATGGCAGCTATGCTGTAATCGGTCCATTTCAATCTGAAGCACGCCCGCATCCCCGCGATCCCAGCCATCGCTGATAATCAGTACGACCGCTCCACGCCCTAAGACGCGTTTGGACCAGTGGTTGTTGAAGTGATGCAAGGTGTCGCCAATGCGCGTGCCACCGGACCAGTCCTGCACCGACTTGGAGACATCGCGCACAGCATCGTCAACGTCGCGCTTTTTCAGTTGGCGCGTGATGCGGGTCAGCCGTGTCCCGAAGACGAAGGTTTCGACGTTCATCAGGCCATTCGAGATGGTGTGGATGAAATGCAATAACAAACGCGAGTAGAGGCTCATGGAGCCGCTGATATCGCAGATGATAACCAGTGGGCGCGGCTTATGTTTAGTCTCGCGCCATGTCAGTTCGATCAGTTCCGCCCCATACTTCAGGTTGCGGCGCACGATACGGCGCATATCTGGATAGGAGCCACTGCGTGCAGGTGCTTTACGGCGTGTGCGGCGCATCCCCAGGTTCCAGCGCATCTCCGCCATCAGTCTTTTGGCTTCCTGCACCTCTTCCCAGGTGAAGTTCTCGAAGTCTTTCTTTCTCAACTGCTCAATTGCGCTATAAGCTGTGCCCTGTGGCGGCTGCCCCGTATCATCGTTGTCCTCGTTCTCTTCGCGTACGTTGCGGGGTTGACGGCGCTCGGTTGGGCGCATCTCTTGTCGCAACTCCTTACGCGAGTCGGGCGCGTTCAAATGTTCCGCCAGGCGTTTGCGCTCCGATGGCGGGATGCGCATCTGTCGCTCCTCGCGCTTAGCCGCGCCCGCATGGTCCTTATCTTTCTTGTTCTGCCTGTCACGCATCAGCCAGTAGTAGGTAAACATCTGGTCGAAGATCGGCTCTTTCTCGTGCTTAGTCAGCAGGCAGCACTTGAGCGTATAGTAGAATTCTTCTTTGTTGGTAATATCGACCAGGTTCAGCGTTTCGGCCAGCTCCAGAATCTGGTGTGGCCCCACGTTGATATCCGATTCCCAGAGCAGGCGACCAAACTCGGTTAAGCGGTAGAGCAACCGCTCACCGCGTTCTATATCGAGTGGGCGTAATTCCAATGGTATTTTTTCCGGGGTGGCTCCGTTGTCCTGCGGGAGTGCGTTCATGAGCCGCCCCGAATCTTCTGCAACGTCTTGCCCAGGTCGCTCCCGCCAATTTTGAGCACATCGTCCTGATATTTGAGCAACGCGCCCAGCGTTTCGCGTACCGGTCCTTCTACCAGCTCCAACTGGTTTAGTGCAAGCAGAGAGCTGATCCAGTCGAGCGTCTCAGCCACGCCGGGAGCTTTATAAAGATCGACGCTACGCAGTTCCCGCACAAAGGAGCAGACCTGACGGGCGAGCCGCTCTGGTACACCTGGCATACGCGCTAGCACAATCGCGTATTCTTTTTCCAGGGTTGGGAAATCGATCCAGTAGTACAGGCAGCGCCGCCGCAGGGCATCGTGAATCTCGCGTGTGCGGTTGGACGTGATAATCACAAACGGCGGCTCTTTGGCCTGAATTGTGCCGATTTCAGGAATGGTGATCTGGAAGTCAGAGAGTAGTTCGAGCAGGTATGCCTCAAACTCCTCGTCGCTACGGTCTAACTCATCAATCAGCAGAACGGGAGGCTTGCTGTTGGCAGGATCGATGGCCTGAAGCAAGGGGCGCTGCATCAGAAAATCGGGGCCGAAGATCTCTTTCAGCTCATCCTGGCGACTCGTGCCGCTTGCTTCCATCAGGCGGATATAGAGCATCTGGCGCGTATAGTTCCATTCGTACACAGCTGTGCTGATATCGATCCCCTCGTAACACTGAAGGCGAATCAGCCTCGTATCCAGAACTGCTGCCAGCACCTTTGCGACTTCCGTCTTGCCTACCCCCGGCTCACCTTCCAGTAGTAGCGGCTTACGTCGTTTAAGAGCCAGGTATACCGCTGTCGCCAGACTGCGATCCGCTACATAGTTGTGGGCAAACATCGCCCGTTGTACGTCTTCAATACCTGTAAATTGTGTCAACAAATCCTGCTCCAACGGAAGCCTCCAATAGTGAACTATGCCACTTGGTACATAAAAGATAGTACCCTTTATTCTAAGCTATACGAAAGGAAGTTAGCAAGTTGCGTTAAATTATGCCCTTGCGTCGTAAAATGCTACACCAGGATTTTTCCATCTTTTAAGAACAGCGTATCATCGACCCAGACCTCTCCTGATGTGCGCAGGTCGCATACCATGTCCCAATGCAGCGCGGATTGATTGACGCCGCCCGTTTCAGGATAGCTAGAGCCGAGCGCCATGTGGATCGTACCGCCGATTTTCTCATCAAAAAGCGTATTCCTGATGCTCTGACTGATCCGCGCATTATTGCCGAAAGCAAACTCGCCCACATAGCGCGCTCCTGTGTCAAGTTCGATCATTTGCAGCAGGAAGTCCTGCCCCTCGCGCGCGGTAGCCTCGACGACTTTCCCCTCCTGGAATACCAGCCTGATGCCATCGACAGCGCGACCATCGTATGTCGCGGGAATATCAAAACGAATGACCCCATTGACGCTATTCTCAATCGGTCCCGTAAAAAACTCACCGCTGGGGAAGTTGCGCTTGCCATCGCTGTTAATAAAAATACGATTTTCAATCGAGAGCGTGAGGTCAGTACCTTCGCCGATGACGCGCACCTGTTTGTGTCCCGCCAGCCAATCGACCAGTCGCTGCTGCTGCGCTGCCAGATCTTTCCAGCGAGCGATAGGATCGGCATCGTTGAGGAAACAGGCGTCGAAAACAAACTCCTCAAAGTCGTGCAGGGACATATTGGCATCTTGAGCAGAAGCGTGCGTAGGGTAGAGGGTGGTGCTCCAGCGGAACTGCTTCTCCTGTTCGCGCCTGCGAAAGGTATTGGCGATTTCTCGCATGGCCTGTCGGCGTTTAGACGCTCTGGCGGGATCGATCCCGCTCATCGCTTTCGTGTTGCTTCTTGCTCCAATACTAAGCCGTGCCGTTGCCTTCTCTGCCAGCAGTTGCGCAATGGGGGAGGGTGTTGTCAATTGCTCCTCGTTTCCCTCACGCAGCAAAATCTCGTCAAGGTTTTCCAGATCAATCAAAGGTATGGGCTGCGCCCCCACATGTACGGCTTCCCGGTATATGGCCTCAATCAGTGGAGCTGCCAGCGGCGTACTATAAATAGCGAAAATATCTCCCGGTTTAAGGTACAGGCAGTAATGGACTAGCGTATGCGCCCAGCGCTCTATGCGGATATCGTGCATCGTCTATTTCCTTTGAGTCTAGGTGGAAAGGTATAAGCGACAGAAATCATGCAAATACGCGCTAAAAAACGTATCTGCATGATTTCTATTATACTACCAACAGGAATTGTGTTCCTGCCCTTACGCTCTTTATGCTCGTTCGAGTGCTCTGGTAATCGCACGACGCGTTACCACCGTAGTCATCTGACGACGATACTCTTTCGAGCCATGAATATCAGCAACGATTTCCAGTCCATCAGCAGCGTGGCTGGCGGCTTCCGCAATGGTTGCCTCGTCAAGCTTTTTGCCGACGAGGGCAGCTTCCACAGTTTTGGCGCGGGCCGTCTGCATAGCTGAGCCGGTGATGACGATTCCTGCTGCCGTGCAGGTGCCGTCGGGGCCAAGCGTGATCGTGGCGGCGCATCCTGCGACTGCGTAATGCGAAGCCTTGTTAGCCAGCTTCTCATAAGCACTGCCCGTTTTGCCGGAGGGGGTGGCAAAGCGCAGCTCAAGCACGATTTCGTTAGCGGCCAGAGCGGTGGTAAAGGTGCCGGTAATGAAATCGTCGGCTGAGATCGTGCGTTTGCCATTAGGCCCCTGCACCACAATCTCGCCGCGCAATGCCAGCACAACGCCGGGCATATCGGAGGCGGGATCGGCGTGGGCCATGCTGCCGCCAATGGTACCTCGGTTGCGCACCTGCTGGTCCGCGATCAGCGAGGCGGTTTCTGGTAGCACCGGGAGCTGGCGACGCAGCAGGTCGGAACGCTCGATGGTGGTGTATGTGGTCATCGCACCGATAACGATTTTCCCGCTCTCCTCGCGAATATAGGATAAACCGCCGATGCGACCAAGATCCACAAGATGACCGGGTTGGGACAGGCGCAACTTCATGGCCGGGATCAGGCTATGACCGCCCGCCAACACTTTGGCCTCGTCACCGTATTGTTGGAGCAGCGTGATCGCCTCATCCACTGTCGCGGCGCGATGATAATCGAATGCTGCGGGAACAGACATGATATTTTCTCCTCTTCACCGTCAAATAACCAGCGTACGCGTTACTTCTGGTTGATGATCTTCCACAATTTTTCCGGCTTGAACGGCATATCAATATGTGCTACGCTCAGAGCATCCGCCACAGCAGCGGCAACGGCTGGCGTTGAACCGATAGTGCCTGCTTCACCGATCCCTTTCACGCCAAGCGGGTTGACGGTGGTCAAGGTGACGGTGTGGTCAAGCTCGTACGTGGGCAGTTCTTTGGCGATGGGCATGGCGTAGTCCATCAGGGTTGCTGTGAGAAGCTGGCCGTCTTCGCCGTAGACAACTTCTTCACACATCGCCTGACCGATGCCTTGCGCAATCCCGCCATGCACCTGGCCCTGGACGATCATCGGATTGATTTGTCGCCCGCAATCATCGACCGCCACAAAGCGCGTGATTTTGGCCTCGCCCGTACCCTTGTCTACCTCAACGGCACAGATATGAGTGCCAAAGGGGAAGACGCAGGCTTCTGGCTCGAAGAAGACCGTTGTTTCCAGGCCGGGTTCGATGCCGGGAGCCAGAGTATTGGAAAGATTGGCGGCGGTGGCAACCTCAGTAAAGGTAACAGACTTCTGCGGCGTGCCTGCGACCGAGAACTTGCCATCTTCCAGATTGATGTCGGATGGGCTGGCCTCAAGCATATGGGCAGCGATCTGCTTCATTTTTTCTTTCAGGCGCTGCACCCCGTTAAAGACGGCGGAGCCACCAACGGCGGTTGTGCGGCTACCGTAGGTTCCGCGTCCTTCTGGCGTGGAGTCGGTATCGCCGTGCATAATCAGGATGTTTTCAATCGGAATGCTGAACTCTTCCGCCACAATCTGGGCAAAGGTGGTTTCTTCTCCCTGACCATGCGGGGAAGATCCGGTGTAGACCATCACCGTGCCGCTCTGCTCAACGCGGATGCGTGCGCTCTCATAGAGACCAACGGGGGCGCTGCCTTTGGGGCCGAACCCGCAAATCTCGATATAGGAAGAGATGCCAATGCCCATTAGCTTCCCTTCGGCGCGTTTGCGTGCTTGCTCGGCGCGTAGATTCTGGTAATCGATGATCGCCATCGCTTTTTCCAGCGTGGGCTGGTAGTTGCCGGTATCATAGATGGCCCCGGCAGCCGACTTGTACGGGAACTGCTCCGGCTGGATGAAGTTGATTGTGCGGATCTCCGTCGGATCTTTGCCCAGTTCGAACGCTACCAGATCGATAGCACGCTCGATGGCATAGGTCGCTTCAGGTCGTCCTGCCCCGCGATAGGCATCCGTTGGCGCTTTGTTGGTGAAGACGATATCCGCGCTCAGATGTACCGCTGGGATGTCATAAGAGCCGCAGGAGACGGGGAAGCCGAAGGCAATCATAATCACATCGGTGAAGATCTGGCAGTAGGAGCCGAGATCCGATATGCCATAGACCTTTAGCCCGGTCACTTTGCCCTCTTTGGTCGCGGCAATCTCGATATAGTCAACCTGGTCGCGTCCGTGAATGGTCGCGGCAAGATTCTCGCTGCGATCTTCGATCCACTTCACAGGGTGTCCTGTTTGCATGCTAGCAAAGGCGGCCACCATTTCTTCAGGATAAATATTGAGCTTGGCACCGAAGCCGCCGCCCACTTCTGGCACGATCACGCGCACCTGATGCTGGGGAAGTCCAACCAGCGCGGACAGGATGTTGCGGAGCAGGTGAGGAATCTGGGAGGAACTCCAGACCGTGAGGGTCTTGTCCGACTTGCGGAATTCCGCCACCACGCCGCGAGTCTCCATTGATGCGGGGGCAAGGCGCTGGTTTACCAGGCGTGCCTTTGCGACAATGCCGCCATCAGCTTTTGTCTGCTCGAAGATTTTGTCGATATCGTCGGTCGGTGGATGCATGCCGAAAGCAACATTCGTGCCGAACTCTTCATAGAGCAGAGGCGCGCCCGGCTGCATGGCTTTCTCGACATCAATGATAGCTGGCAGCGGCTCGTAATCGACTTCGATCAAATCGAGGGCATCGCGGGCGATATACGGGTTTTCCGCGATAACGGCGGCCACCGGGTCGCCATAGAATCGTACTTTGCCCTCAGCCAGTGGGCCACGGCCTCCCATGCCTTCGGCAATGTGTCCTAATGGCACCGCAATAGCGATATTGCCCACCTTCCCTTTCAGGTCGGCGGCGGTGTAGACGGCAGTCACACCGGGGAGTTTGCGGGCAGCATCGGTATTGATGCTATTAATGCGGGCGTGACCGTAGGGGCTACGGAGCACTGCCATATGAAGCATGCCGAGGAGTTTGATATCGTCAACGTATGTTGCCTGGCCTGTAATGAGTCGGGGGTCTTCACGTCGCTTGACCGACGTGCCAACCATAGCTGCAATACCCATAAGTATGCATGTCCTTTCTCAAAGCAATGAGAAACGAAACGAAAGCAGTAAAAGACGTTGGGCTGTATGCTTCCTTGCGGGTTGGGATTATTCTCCAGCTCCGACCGGCTCAGTCTTGCCTGTGCGCATCTGTTCAGCAGCATGCTGGACGGCGCTCACGATATTCTGATAGCCGGTGCAGCGACAGATGTTGCCTTCAAGACCTTTGCGAATCTCGGCTTCGGTCGGATTGGCGTTATTCTTGAGCAGCTGGTAAGAAGCCATAATCATGCCAGGCGTACAGAAACCACACTGCAACCCGTGTTTTTCCCAGAAACCGACCTGAATCGGATGCAGGTTCCCTTCGGTGGCCAGCCCCTCAATGGTGGTGACTTCACAACCATCGGCCTGGACCGCAAGAACAGTACAGGATTTTACTGCTTCGCCATTAAGTAGCACCACACATGCTCCACACTGAGAAGTGTTGCACCCGACATGGGTTCCTGTGAGATCTAGCACCTCTCGTAAATAATGGACTAACAACATGCGCGGCTCGACTTCAGAATGATGCTCCTGACCATTGACAGTCACGGTAATTGCGCGCTTCATCGACATTGATGGTCCCTCCATCTTTGCTAGTCGCGTTGCCACTTTATGGATCAACTACAGTGAGAACGCGATAATGCATTTTAATCCAAATATACCTTTGAGATATGTTTGTGTCGGTTGTAGACCCCTTGCGGACAGAATACTGGTTGCCTGTTTGACTTCTTAGGGGGTGATGCCCTGTACTTTCCCGTTGGGAAGGCAGTGGGGTCATTATCCATACTCAATCCGCTTCAGCATACTGCAATTAGTCTACACTACCAGCCTAGAGGATTTCCACTCCTTTCCTTCTGAATTGGAATGATGAAGCTGTGTTATTGGTTGCGGAGGTAGTCTAACACTACCAGGGTGGAAGAGTGCTGTCCTGTTTCCTTTTCTTCCAGTCATCAAGCGGGCCAAAGCGGCGTTTAGTGCCTGGTAACTCTTGCAGAAAAGGCAGTTACACACTCATAATGAAGAGAGAGTAGCACACCGGAGACTGTATTGTCAAATTTGTTTAGGCAAACACGTTTGGTGATACAGCCTCTGGCACTGGATTACTGCGTTGGGGTCGGCGATCTCCTGGGTCTGGGCGTGCTGGTTGGCGTATCGGTCGGCGTTCCGTTATCGGTGGGGGTGACTGCCGGAGTGTTGATGGGCGTGGCCGAAGGATTGGCGGTTGGTGAAGCGGGTATAAGCGTGAAAAACGCGGCTCGCGTGCCATCAACGACGCAAGGGGCCAGACCTGCTTTAGTGAATGTGACTGTGACGAGAGTCGATCTGCCAACTGCATCGGCTTTATTGCCAGCTGGGACCGCGAAAACGGCCAAGCCATCGGGAGTCGTAGTCGTTGCAAGGGTAGTCGCTGTGCCATCGGGCCATTGCACTACGGCGGTGGCTGCTGCTCCATCCACCCCTTCGGGGTTGCCGTTAACGTTATGGGTGAACTTAGCGTATACCCCTACGGTTGTGTTGGCATTAAAGCCAGGCGATGTCTGGGTAGCCCAGGCCCCGCACCAGTAGTCAGGCAATGGAGGTGTGGGCGAACTATTCGTGCCGATGCGAATCGTCACTGTCGGCACTGGTCCGTTGAGGTTTGCTAGATTGGTATCAGTGCCTCCACAGGCGACAATAAGCACGCTAAGCAGAAAGAGCAGAAATATAGCCCCACATTTGATGTAAAAAGAAAGAGTCGGCCTCGTGCCAGGGCTTGTTGCTGATTGTGGCTGCATAAATCTTCGATTACCTTCCACTTAATAATACTTCTGGACGAGTATAGCATACTCTAGAGGCATGTCCCCAATGCCTGTGCTATCCCTGCCATGAAAGTACTATGTAAGGTGGAGAGAATCTGCTCTTTGTATGAGCGTGGGCAGTTGTCGCTGCTCGACAAACAACAAAGGTTTGATGGCACGAAACCGTTAGATCATTTTGTGCCATCAAACCTTTGTTTAAACCGGACCAACGAGCGTCGTCATTGGACCGTGACGGTCAGGTTCATACCTCCGTGTATAGTGCAGTACAGCTTAAAGGTGCCAGCGGTAGTGAATGGCCCTGCCGACTTGCTATCGCTACCGGTGAAGTTGAGGTTGACGGTTGGTGCTCCAGCCTCTTTCCCAGGCTTAGGCGTCGAGCCATCCCAGGTGCCATTGATGATAATATGTTGCGTGGTTGCTGTATCGATCAGCGTAATCGAATCGCCCTTTTTGATGGTGATCGTTTTGTCGATGAAGTCGGATGGCCCCATTTTGACCTGTGGGCCAGTGGGAACACCGGTATCTTCCCTAATGGTGCAGGCTGCAAACAGGACGGTAAGCAGAGCGAAGCTAGTCATAAGCAATAAGAGCTTTTTATACATAAGCGTTCCTTTCAAGCCTCCCTGGTTCTTTTTGCCTCCCATGAGCTACTGAGCTAAAATAGTGGAAGCACCCCTGGAGGGGACATACCTACTATAGCAAAATGTCTTTCATCTAGTAAAGAGACAGACCGATTTTCTTCTCGTCATAGTGGGGGATCGTAACATCCACCGTTAAATACTTCTGCTGTGCTATTGTTTTCTTCTGAAAAGAAAATATCCCAGGCCGCTTATATCCTGGCCTGGGACGTTTTGTAATAGCGCATACGGGATTCGAACCCGTGATCTCCGCCTTGAGAGGGCGATGTCCTAGGCCGCTAGACGAATGCGCCTTATGTGTGATCGCTCCATTTTCCAGCACTGGAACCTCACGGGCTATATCATAACCTGACTCTGCATTCTTGTCAAGAGGGAAAATTCGTAGAGGGCAGGTACAAGACCTGCCCTCGATGGTTATTTGCGCAGGTCAACTGAGATGAGCTGACCTTTGTGCTTGAAGTGGAAGGCCAGACGGGTCCAGCTGTCGGGCCAGCTTGGATTGGTGGTGTAGCTTTCGCTGGTCACGCGTAGGCCCGCGAAGCCTAGAATGGTTGCCTGCCAGACGGCCCCGGAGCATGCAACATGGATGCCTTCCGGGCTGTTCCCGCGCAGGTTCTCCAGATCCACCAGCGCCCCTTTCATGAACAGGTTGTAAGCCTGGTCTAGATGCCCCAGCTCGCATGCCAGAATGACGTGGAATGCGGGCGTGAGCGATGAACCGTAGTCGTGGTCGGTGATGGGATAATAATAATCCCAGTTGACGCGTTTGGTTTTGAGGTCGAATTCCTGATCGAGCACAGTGAGCAGCATCAGCACGTCGGCCTGTTTGATGATGCGGTATTTCTGGATGCCCTCAACTCCTAAAATACCCTGATAGGAGTCTTTGCGGCCCTTATACCTGCTCTGTTCGAGCAATGGCAGCTTGAAGAAGCCGTCGAATTGTTCGATCAGGCCCGTTTCCGGGTCCATAAGGATGCGGATATGCTGCGCGACTTCGTGCCAGTGATCGAGGCGCTCGTTGGTCAGGCCAAGCTGACGCTCCAATTCCCTGGTTTTGTTGGGTGCGCTAGTAATCAGCCATTGCAGCGTTTCGAGCGCGGTGCGGATATTCTCCCGCGCCATGTAGTTGGTGTAGGCATTGTTGTTGACGTGCTCGTGCCATTCGTCAGGGCCGATTACATCGGTGATCTCGTAATCGCCGCGCTCCTCGTTCTTCTCGACCCGGCTGACCCAGAACATCGCCGTGCTCAGCATGATCTCTGCGCCATAATCGAGCATAAACTCATCATCGCCACTGACCTTCCAGTATTCCCAGACGGCGTGGGCAATGCTTGCGGTGATGTGCAGCTCGATCAGGCCGTTGAGGACCGGGATCACTTCCCCCGTCTCTGGATGGATGATCGAGGGTGGAGTAGCCTCTTCACCGTCCATCGTGCTCTCCCAGGGGTATTGCGCACCCTCGTAGCCGTTGCTCGCGGCCTTTTTACGCGCGGCTGGTAAGAGATGGTAGCGGTAAAGGAGCAGATTGCGTGCAATCTCAGGTAAAACATAGATGAAGAATGGCAGCATGAAGATCTCGGTGTCGTGGAAGACGTGACCTCGATAGCCAAAGCCGGTCAAACCTTTGGCGGCGATGCTATAGTAGCTGTCATTCTGCGAGGCATTGATGCGCAATTGATACACGTTGTAGCGTACGGCTACCTGGGCTGCGTCGTCGCCCTCGATGATAATATCGGCAATATCCCAGAACTGCTCCCATACCGTCCGACTTGCGGCTAACAGCTTCTCGTAAATATAGGTATGGGTTGGGGATACGACGATTGGATCGGCCCCCACTATCAGCGCACCGTGAATATCCGGCTCCTTTGGCACTCCCAGCAACTGCTGATGATGCTCTAGAGCCATAGACACTGGATCTGAGCCATCACGCGATGTGTACATCACGACGGTTTTCTCGGCGGTGAGCGTTGTTCCAGGCGCGATTGTGCCATAAAAGCGGATGCCCGGTTCGATATCTGAATCGATAATCTCTTTGCGCAGTCCAGGGGCGGTCGTGACAAAGCTCATCGACTGGACGAGCTGTACCAGCGTCTTCTTGGTCTCGGTATGCAGCCAGAGGATATCTTCCTTGTGCCCCTGGTCTACTGTTTCCCAGTGCATCACGTCGTAGTTGCCTTCGGCTGTGTTGATGCTGGCCCAGAGAGTGATGTCGAGCAGCTCGCTGTGCTGGTCTTCATCCGGGGTAACGCTATAACGAATCGCCCCGACATGTTCATCGGCCAGGCTGGCGAAGCGTTCGCTCATAATCTGGAGACGCACGCCCCGCGGACTCTCCCAGTGGACCGATCTACGGATAACGCCATCGCGCAGATCCAGCGTGCGTTGATAGGCCAGGATCGTACCTCTGTCAAGCCTGAAACGCTCGCCGTTCACAAAAAGCTTGATACAGGTCCAGTCAGGAGCGTTGGCAAGCTCTTCTTTTGCGATAGGAATGTCGTCGAAAACGCCAAACAATAGGGTCGCGGCATTATCTCTGGGGTAGCCTTCTTCGAAGGTACCACGCGTGCCAAAATAGCCGTTGCCGATAGTATACACAGTTTCCTGACTATGGAGCTTCTTCAGGTTTGGATCAAACCCGTTCTCGTTTATCTGCCAAAGATCCACAAACGCAACCTCCCTATACATGACAATATCTTTTACGTCTCTTTTCTTTGCTTAAGGAATGTATAGCTAGCCTAGTAAATCCTGTAGATGTTTTCCTGCCATCGTGGGTAAAACGCGATCAGCGCGTTGAAAGCGCTCTTTAGGGCCGATGCCAACGGCCTGCATGCCCGCATTCTTGATTGCTTCCACCCCGGCATCTGCATCTTCTATGCCCAGGCACTCTACCACAGGAACGTGAACAAGCCCTGCCGCGTAGACGAAAATGTCGGGTGCTGGCTTGCCATTGACAACGCTATAACCATCCGCGATGCCATCGAAGTATGGAATGAGTTCCAGTAATTCGAGCACGGTATGACTGTTCTTACTGGCTGATGCAATCGCTGTTTTGATTCCTGCTTGCCTGATTTCTTCTAGTAATGCTTTGCCTCCCTCCACCACATCCTTTGGGCCCATATGATGTATCAGCTCTACATAATAGCGATTTTTCCGATCCATCATCTCCTGAATTTGCTCTTCAGTGTACTGGCGACCGCGAATCAGGTACATTAACGAATCACGCCGACCGACGCCGCGCAGGTGAGCATCGTTCTCTTCGTGCGTAAATGGTATCCCTTCGTCGTCCGCCAGGCGCTTCCAGGCTTGATAGTGATACTCCGACGTATCGGTAATGACGCCGTCAAGATCAAAAAGAATTGCTTTTGGCTTTTGCATGGAATACACTCTCCACTGTTTCAAATTCTCTTAGTTTAAGAGCTGCTTTTTGAATCCTACCACATAAATCGGTGGGATGGAACTACGATAGCAGAGATATGCTAGACGCGCCTGTACAAACGCCTCAAGCGGTATGACAGACGGGTAGCTGTACCTGCTGAATGGTCTCATTTTTGCTTGTTACTAATGTATTTTTATGACACGGTATTGTTTTTTGTACGTTTAAGAGACCGTTTCGCGTTTCACTACGGGACCAGCCAGGAAGGAAGCAGTGATAGCAACGCAACCAAAAAGCATAATTGAGCCGAATGCGGCTGCAAAATTGCCTGTACGATCTAATAGGAATCCGATTAAGGGTGGACCGATGATGACGGTCGGGCTGGAAAGCAGGCTGACGAAGCCTTGAGCGACGCCCTTGCCCACACTGCGCAGGTTGGCGGCTGAATTGAAGACGGAGGTGTAGGGCATGGTCGAGCCGATGGCAATCAAGGACATGCCCGCAATCGCCAGAGGTGGGAAGCGCAGGGGGATGGCGAGCAAGCCAGCTCCAATCGTGCCCATGATGGTGCCCACGCGCAGCAGCGGAATCGCCCCAATAACTTTGCGGGCCAGGAGGATGCCGCCAAGCGGGCGAAAAAGCATGCCAGACAAAATACCAAAAGAGCCGAGCGTTGCGGCCAGAGCTAGAGAAAGCTGATACTGGTTGACCAGGTAGACAGTGATCCAGGCCGCAATGGCATTGCCCAGGCCGAAGGTTCCCAGGTGGGAAAGCCCTAACGACCAGACGGATGGTGAGCGAACTGCCGCCTTAAGATCAACCTTCGTCGGTTGGTGTTCTGTCTGTCCATCATTGATAAAGAGCCATAAAAAAATGGTGATGGTGCTAAGAAGGCCCCAGAAGAGGAAGGAGCCGCGCCACCCTAAAAGTGGTAGTAAGAGAGGCGTTACCAGCAATCCTAGCCCTGAACCAACCTGGGTTGCTCCACCGTACAATCCCTGCCCCAGAGAAGCATGCTTGCCAAGCCCCGCTGCTACTCCCGCTCCCGCCACAAAAGCGCCGCCCGAACCAAAGCCGACCAGTGCCCGGCACAGCAGTAACCAGGGAAGATTGGCGAATAGTGGCAGCAGAATGCTCCCGGCACTGAAGAGAATGCAGGAGCCGATAAGGACGCGCTGTCCACCAAAACGGTCAGCCAGGATGCCTGCTGGAATGTAGGTGGTAGCCAGCCCCAAAAAGAGGAGGGTAGAAAAAAGTCCCGCCTGCCCGCTAGTAATATGCAGTTCGCTGCGGATCGTGGCGATGAGCGGGCTGTAGTTCGTGTAGTGGACGGCTACCATCATCGCCGTCAAGCATGCGGCAAGGGCGCGGGCCACGATGCTACTTGGCCGCTTTTGCCGGAGGGATTGCTGCGAGATGCTGGCAATGGGGATGCCGGGACGCGATTGTGACAATTTTGTATCCTTCCCTGGATCGAGTGCGGACTGCGGGACTTCGTATTCCCTCTCCCTACCCGAAGGCAAAATAACACATCAAGCCTTAAGGCGTCAAGTCAAGATGGGCTAAGAAGTTTGCTGCCTGATGCCCCACGTTCTGCTGCAATGATGACATAACCATCTCGCTGTGCATGAATACTTTGCCATGTTCTTTTTCTCCCTCTGTTGATGCTGAATCGTCCTGGCTCTATAATGGTGAAATGAAATATTGTTCTGAACCGTATATGATGAAAGATCATGGTGTGGATTGCTTAAGCGAGAAGAATTTGAAGCTGAAAGGGAATAATTTGTTATGAATACGCCTTTTGTATTTGGTGGGCCTCAAGTGCTACTTTTAGTGATTGCTATCGTTGGTGTGGGACTGCTCGTCTCGTCATTTATGGGGTTACGCGGAGGACGGAGAGAGCATGAAAAGGGCTATTGGGATGAGCAGGGTCGCTTTCATCAGTATAGACACCATCATCGGCATCGGCGTCATTTTAAATGGGGACGTAGCTTGAGCGGGGTATTGTTACTGGTGCTGGCGCTCTCCTTGTTGTGGGTGACGTTCCTGGTGCAGACCTATCTTGGGCTGACCAGCGATATTCAGGTTGCGCAGGTGCGTGCGACCCAGATTACTGGCATACCGCACATGATGAGCGTTGAATTAATCCTCTACGATCAGAATGGTCATCAAGCTTCCGATAAAACATATCTTGTCCAGGGCGACGAGTGGATGTTGCAGGGCGATATTATCAAGTTTCCTACCTGGCTGAACATTGTGGGCCTACATACTGGATACAAGCTGACCCGCCTGGAGGGGCGTTTTGATGATCCCAACCTTGAACGCAACTCCCAGCATACCGTCATCGAGCTGAATGGCGGCGACGACAACTTCTTTAAAACGGTGCAGCAACAGGCATGGCTCTCTCCCACGATAGAGGCGGCCTATGGCAATGCCGTCTTTCTTGGAGCAGATAGCAGAACTTATAACGTCTACGTCTCGCAAACTGGCCTGCTCGCAAAGCCTGCCAGATAGTAGCGAGAGTCTGCCTGAATCGGTCAAATGGCAGCTTTGCCTGTTTCGACTACTGGTTGCTGCCATTGTGCGTCTGACTATAGAGCCTGCGGATCTCGACGATGGTTGTATGCCACGCAGCTGAAGTCGGATCGATGACCACGAAATGGTCGGCTCCCGGTAGCTCGATCAGCGTAACAGGATCGCCAAGCGCCAGAGCTTTTTTGGCGTAATCCTGGCTGACGATGAGTGGCACGCGATCATCCTCCGTGCCGTGGATCAGCACTTGCGGGACGCCAATGGGCAGCAAGGCGGCGGGCGATGCTGCGGCGTATCGTTCTGGCACCTCGTCGAAGCCGCCGCCGAGCAGTTCATTGGCGGCATCTCTGCCGAGATTGAGCCGCCAGCTCTGTGCCAGATCGACCACCCCGGCGAGGCTAATAGCTCCCGTTAGTCTGAGGGGCGTTGTTGCGCTTGCTAGCATGCTCTGTAGCGGTATTTTTGAGCGCCCAACCAGCCAGAACGCAAGATGACCTCCGGCAGAATGACCCACCGCTACAACCTGGCTGGTATCAAGTTGATAGCCGGTTGCGATTGTTTGCAGGTAATCGGTTGCTTGTGCCACATCAAGCAGCGTGCCGGGCCAACCGCCGCCCGCGTTGCCGACGCGACGATACTCGATATTCCAGGCGGCTATCCCCTGTCGAGCCAGATCCTTTGCCAGATCCGTCATCAGCGTGAGGTCGTAAGCCGCTCGCCAGAAGCCTCCGTGAATCAGTATAACAATGGGATAAGGACCGGAGCCTTCCGGTATGGAAAGCTCGCCAAATTGGAGCGGATCTGTGCCATAGAATAGCTTGTTTATCACGATAACAACCTTCTTATCGTTTCCTATGCGCGATCAAAGCAACGTGACCAGCTCAGGCAGGACGGTGCCAGCCTTTTCGTGAATGACCACATCGGCGTATTCATCAAAAGGGGTTGGTTCCAGATTGACAATGATGAGCGGCACATTGCGTTGGAGCGCCAGTCGTGGCAATGCTGCGGCTGGTGTGACTCGTAGCGATGAGCCAATCACCAGGAAGAGGTCGCAATTAGTCGCCAGCTCTTTGGCCTGTGTCAGCACGGTTTCTGGTATGCGCTGCCCAAAGAGAATCGTGGCGGTTTTGAGGAAACCGCCGCACAGGGAGCAGGTTGGGTCGATCTCGCCTGCATCAACGCGTTGTTGCAGCTCGCTCATGGAAGAGCGATCTCCGCAAAGCGTGCAGGCCGCGTGACGAGAGCTGCCATGCAGTTCAACGACGCGCTCTGGCGAGTGGCCCGCATCCTGGTGCAAGCTATCGAAGTTTTGCGTGACGACTCCCAACAGCACCTGCTTGCGTTCTAGCTCTACCAACGCTCTATGGGCTGCGTTTGGCCTGGCCGCCGCGACCTGTTGAGAGAGACTGCCGCGTGTGTGCCAGTATTGCTTGCGTGCAGCGGCATCATTGATGAAATCGTAATAGCTCACGGGTGGTGTGCGTTGCCAAATAGAGCCAGCGCTGCGAAAATCAGGAATGCCCGATTCTGTGCTGATGCCTGCGCCAGTCAAGGCAACAATGTGGCTGGCATGCTGCATCAGTTCGGCAGCGTCATGCAGTTGTTCTTCTAAACTGAGCATAAGCGTTGCGGTGAATCTCTAATTTTTTGCTGTGATGATGACAAAAACGTACTGCAAGAGAGTATACCCCGCCTTGATGCTTCTGGCAAATAGCAATGTACCGCCAGTTTGATCGAACTAGCTTATTTACCTATAAGGATTGCCATACGAAAAACCTGCATGTTAAAATGATTGCAACAGGGCCGTATTCGATATATCTGTAAGGGCTTTTCAGATATATTCTGTAGAGTTCAGGGATTGCATTGCTAGCCTTTCTAAGGCCAGGAAGTATTGCGTCGTCTTTAAAATGCAACCAGAATGTAGAGGGCTTGAAGCACTTGAACGCTTTTCTGCGCCGTTTATTAGAACTGCCTTTCATGGTACGTCTCTTGATTATTGTACTCTGCTGGTTGCCTGCTGCACTGCTCTTCTCGCCAGTAAGGCCGATCTATGGTACCCTTTTTGTCCTCTCGACCGCTCTAGCCGCGTGGATGTTCAGATTCCGGGGAGGCTTTGCCTTTGTGGGTGTGACTCTGCTTTATATAGCGGTCGCCAATACCGTCTATATGCATACGTTGATGTGGGAGCGTCAGCAGGTTATGGGTTTTGTGTTAGGTTGTGGCTCAATGAGCTTTGTGACGCTGATGATTGGGTACCAACGTCATCTGCTCGATATTGCGCTTGCGGGGAGAGAGCAAGTTAGCAGGGCGTTGGAGCAGCAACAACAGCTCAATAATTTGAAAGATCAGTTTCTGCTCAATGTGAGTCATGAGTTGCGTACCCCACTGACAGAAATACAGGGCTATCTTGAACTGCTGAGAGACCACAACGGGAAGCTGGACGCGGTCACACAAAAGACCTTTGTGGAGAATGCGGCGCGTGGTTGTGAAGAGTTGCAGATGCTGATCGCTAATGTACTGGATGCGATGTATTTTGACGACCAGACGGGCAAGCAAATGTTAGTGGCGCAACGGGAGCTGCTCCAGGTTTCAGCGGTTGTACGTGAGACACTGAAAGGCTTTGAGCGCCAACTGCAAGGACGAACTGTGGAGCTGAATATCCCCGACACCTTGATAGTGCTGGCGGGGCGGCTGCATATGCGTCAGGTTTTGTACAATTTGCTTTCCAACGCGTTAAAGTACTCGCCTGGGAACGCTTCAGTGTGTATCCAGGCCAGCCCCTGGAACGGTAAATTGCCGGATGGCGCGGAACCGGTACGCCAGATGTGTATTTGTGTGCAAGATACTGGCCCTGGCATTCCGCAGGCTGAAATCCCTCACCTTTTTGGACGCTTTGTGCGTCTCGACCGTGATATTTCTGGACCGGTACGCGGAAGTGGCCTGGGCCTCTATATTTGTAAACAGTTAGTGGAAGGGATGGGCGGGACCATATGGGCGGAAAGTTCGGGTGTATACGGAGAAGGGAGCCGCTTCTGCTTTACCCTCCCGGCGGCTACATCTACAACCCCGCCTTGTCTCAATGATAAAAGTGGCATTCCCTCCCAGGCTTACAGCTAAAAAACGCTTTCCCCTGTTTCCTTACGGTATGGCAAGCTGCACATTTGTGGCAACGAAGCTTGTATTGGGTCCGGCAACGTACAGTCCCAGATTGCCCTGTGCGTAAGCTGTATCGGTGATAGCCGACGCTCCCTGAATCTGAAGCGGCTGCCCATTGATGCTGAAGGAAAATCTATGCTCTTTTACCACAACCTGCAAGGTATTGTTTTGATGTAGCCCGGTATGAATCGCTGACGATGTCCCCGACCATCGGTTAAATAAATCTGTATTCAACTGGCCATCGTCATAGCGCAGCACGCCATAATTGCCTGCATTGGTAATGATAAAGGCATAGCAAGATTTTACCTGATTCCCCGTAAACGTTAAGTAAAAGCTCAGCCCATAGGCGATATTGGTTCCCCCTGCGCTCTGCATCATTTGTGTCGTTAACGTGAAGTTTGCGGGCAAGGTGCCACCATCGGCTGGATAAGGAAAATAGGGGGCGTTGGCGCTGCCAGTTGTGAGCGTGTACTGGTTATTGTCAATTGCGCCATTCAATCCATTGAAGGTTCCGGTTGTCCAGTGCCGTGTATTGCTATCAAAATGTTCGGTGAAGGGTTGCGCTGCCTGCGTTGTTGGAGGACTGCTGCTGCTAAAGAACGGTGAATTTCTTATAGTCAGAAATGTTATGACCAGGATGGCGACGATTGCCAACGTCGCTCCTGTCTGTAACCAGGGTGAGCGAGCTGGACGCTTTTGGGGAGGGGTGACGCTTATTCCCCCTCTCGTGCCGCTAATTGAGGTTTGCTGATGCTCGACCGGGACGTTTATCAGCGAGGTGTTGGGCGCATATGATGAGGAGGTGCTCCCATAAGGCGATGGAAGTGGCGTGGAGCGACCTTGAGAGTATTCTCCTGGTAGCCGCCCGTATGTGGCGTACTGGTCGATGGTTGGCATGGCTGGCGGATTAGTGGAGGGGGTAATAACGGTTTCCAATGCCTGGGCCATCTCTTCTGCCGATTGAAAGCGGTCGGCGGGTGCTTTCGCTAACGCTTTCGCAGTGATTTGCGCTAACGCTGCGGGGACGAAGGGATTCACCTCATGAATCGGTCTGGGTGGGGTATTGACGTGCTGGTAGAGCAGGCCGATAAGGGTGGTGGATTGGAATGGTACATGGCCGGTGAGCATCTGATAGAGCACCACGCCCAGCGCATAAACATCGGTACGAGCATCGACCGGCCCTTTATTGATCTGCTCAGGGGCCATGTAATCGGCGGTACCGACGATTTGATCGGCGCTGGTGAGTTGGGGATTGGCGGGCAAGGCTGCGCTGGAGAAATTTGTCCAGGTGTTCTCCTGGCTGGCGTCGAAAAGTTTCGCGATGCCGAAATCTGAGAGCAGCAGATGGTTGGGATCGCTGGCAGAAACCAGCATATTCTGCGGCTTGATATCGCGATGCACAATGCCGCGCTGATGGGCGTGATGCAGCGCCCGCGCCATCTGGAGCGTGTAGTGAGCGGCTCGCCTGGGATCGAGCGGTTGCTCGTGGTGGAGCTGATCGCGCAAAGTGCCGCCGCCAACGTATTGCATCACCAGATAGGTGAGATTGTCGATCTCTCCGAAGTCATAGACGGCCACGATATTGCTATGCTCCAGGCTGGCGATGAGCTGCGCCTCGCGCTCAAAGCGAGCCTGGAATTCGGCATGATCGCCAGTATGGGCGGCGATGACCTTAATGGCAACGTCGCGTCGCAAGCGGGCATGATAAGCTTTATAGACTCGCGCCATCCCGCCCTCACCCAGCCTGGACTGGATCAGGTAAGCCCCCAGTTGTTTCCCAATGAATGGATCGTACTGCCCAGTGCTCATCCTATTACCCCACAAGTAACGGGAACATCAACGGTATTGGCTGGCCCGGTGAAGCTGAGCGATGGCGCAGCTGCTAAATCGCAGTCGCTCATAGGGATAGTAATTGTGACCGTAGCGGACTTTCCAGGGGCGATGCTACCGCCGCCAGGACTGAAGGTCACGTTTTTATTGCTGCTGCTGGCTGTCCAATCCAGGTTCGTCGTGCCGCGATTGCTGGTCAAGGTGACGGTGCAGATAAAAACGCCGTTGCCGATCTGACAGACAGTGGAATTCGTCGTATCAACGCTACTTGGGTTGACGGTCAGGATGGGCTGAGAGGCGACCGTTAGCGTGACAGAAACGGTCGCTTGCGCCGAGCCACTACTAAAGACGATGCTTCCCTGATAGGTACCTGGTGGTAGCTTTTGCTCCACGTTGGAGGCGGTGACCGTGACGGTCTGAGCCGAGCCGTTATTGAGTTTGCCATTGCTCGGATTGATGGCGAGCCAGCCAGCTCCTGTATCTGTGGTGATCGTTGAGGACCACGAGCCGCTGATACCACAGTTGTTTAAGGATATCGTTTGAGCAGCAGGATCGCTTCTGCCCGCGACACCAGTGAAGGTGAGCGAACTCGGTGTGGCAGCGATGCAGGCGCTCTGCACGATAAAGGTGACGTTCAGGGTGACATTGTTACTGCTACTATTAAATGTGACGACGGTGCTATAGCTGCCTGCCGCCATGCCAACAGGTAATGCGCCCACTGTAATTTGCTGCGAGCCAGGAGCCTGTATTTGTCCAGAGGCAGGGTTAATTTGTAACCAGGGAGCCTGGTTTGGATTCCATGTCGCCGTCCACGGAATGGGGTTGGAACCGGTTGTGCCGAGCGTTACCTGTGTTGTGACCGGCTGCGTCGCACCTGCGCTCACCGGGCCAAGCGCGACCGTGCCGGGGCTGACGCCGCTTAACGCCGTTTGGCCGCTAGTCGTTCCGGTGGTCGGAGACGGCGTCGGTGATGCTGTCGGTGTGGCAGTGGGTGTGTCCGTTGGCGTGTCTGTCGGTGTCGATGTCGGCGTCTGGCCATCGGCTGAAACTCTGAATGTAAAGGAAGCGTTCCGAGGGCTAAAATCTTCTGAAGCGCGAATGGTATGCTGACCAATGCGCCAGTCTTGCCCAACCGGAATAGTGACATCAAAGGTGCCATTGCCATTGATGGTGGTCGCACGAGCCGCTCCTGGCACCTGACTGAGCTGCTCAATCTGCATCAATTGCCCTATTTTTGTGCTCTGCGACAAAGACAGCGATGAGCGCGACATGGGAGCAGAGAGCGCGGAGGGTGACAAATGCTGTGAGCCATCAAGCGTAAATGAAACGGTGTCACCGGGCAGGAAGCTTTGACCATGCAGATGCAAGAAGCCCCCTGGAGCGACATTGGAGCTGCCGCTGAGGCTAGGGGCAAAAATGGTGAGTCCTGCTCCAAAAATGCTGACAAGCAGGAGAATTGGCAGCACGACCACAATCAGCCAGGTAATGCACCCTGGAGGAGGAGTGGGCTGCTGCGATCCTCCTGGAGGAGACGATGGGCCTGTTGGGACTGTTGGCACATAGGGTGGTGGCGAAGTTGGCGGTGGCAGGATCATAGGAGGAGCTGACATAGTTGGCAGTCCTCCCGGTACTCCAGAGCCGGGAAGGTTTGCTACGGGTGGAGGTGTGTTTCCGGCAAATTGAGGGGTGCCCTGCCCTGAGAGGACGCCACCGAATTGCGGGGTGCCCTGCGCGGTTGGTGCATTGCCAGCGAACGGTCCCCCTAAGATCTCTCCGGCCACAGGAAGCGCGAAGCCCAGGAGAGCTGCACGCCGCCGCTTTTCTTCGTCTTCTTCCTCAATGGTGTTTGTGATGGGGGCAAAGCCCGTCGCTGGCGTCGTGCCCTGTTGTCCTGGGAGAGAACTCAGACTGACGGTATCGACATCCGTAATCTCCCCTGAAGGAGCAAGACGTACCGCTTTAAGCCCTGTTGGCGCACCTGTGATATGGCTGGTCGATTTGCCGCAGGTGCCGCAGAAACCAGCATGCCCTGGAAGTTCTGAGCCGCAAAATTCGCACCGTTTCATTGTCGTATTTCTCCTCCACCAAGAGATTCTTCTGCTTAATATAGACGTATGGGATTATTGGATGTATTTAAACCTCTATCCGCCCAGTACTTCAGATTAGTCATATGAAATAAGGTAGTGCGCGTATACATTTTACCATAAAAGCCCATCAGTCAAGCTTAGCATCCCACTTCTAATGTAGCAGATATTTCATTACGTGACCACGATCAATATCACTGCAAAAATGTGAGCTTTCTCATAGTGGGTAGCAACCGCCGAAAAATTATCGGGAAAATGGTTAATTTTTTATATGAATATAGATAGAAATAAGTACTTATCGGTGACGAAAAAATACTTTTGCGTATATTATGCTGTAATATAGTATGGGGGAGACAACTATTATATGCTATGGAGTGTGTTAGTTTAGGTGGGGTTTTCTTTAACAGAAGAGTTTATGTTGGTATGCATGTAATTTCAATGGGCGTTCTCTTGGGTCTGACTTCAAGCCTTGCTTTTGGCCTGCTTGATGTCCTTATTTCTTTCGCATCTCGTTTCATAGGGTTAATGCTCTCGCTTGTGCTTGCACAGGCCATTTCGGCTAGTATTCTGCTTCTTGCCTTGATAGATGCATTTGCATCTGGCTTGAGTATCCAGTCGTTGCCCATGCTCTTACTACTTGGCGGAGGGCTGGGAGCAATGAATGCTTTTGCTAATCTGAGCCTCTACAAAGGTCTTGCTCTCGGACCCATCGCACTGGTTTCCCCAATTTCAGCATCATATGGGCTGGTGACAACGATTCTAGCCGTTGTACTCTTTCACGAGGTACTTTCACCTCTGCAAGGAATCGCCATCTTGCTTGTGCTTGTCGGTATCTTTCTCTCTACTATCGATAGTAAGCAGATGATGTCGTCCATCTTCACGTTACAGACGTGTCGTCGTCTTGTTTCCCTGCTGTTAACGGTGAAAGGCTCCTTAACCGTCGAAGTGATCGTGTTTATCAGCCTCTCCTGGACAGGGATATCGCGCAAGGTTGTTCTCCCTTCGACGTTTTGGGTCACGATCAGCGCCTTCACCTTTCTTGGATTGGTATTTCTTCCCTACTATTTTTACACCATTGTGAAACGGTGGTGGGTGCTGAACGGAGTAAAATATGTAGGAATCGTCTTTGCCCTCTGTTCCACACTCGGATTTGGCGTGGAGTTCTTTTGCAGCAGCGTTGTGACTGAACAACTGGGACCGGTGCAGCCTATTCTCTGGTCGCGCGTGTGCTCCCTGTTTATTTTGCTCGTCTATGCTTTTTATAAGCAAGAACGAGGGTGGCGTGACATCAAACTGAAGTACTTTGCGGTTATTGCCTTGATCGGGCTATTGGATACACTTGGCATGTTTTGGTATAATTTGGGCACCAGCCTGGGTGCCACGAGTATCGTCGCT
>DASTZT010000292.1:0-2876 GCA_035764225.1 Ktedonobacteraceae bacterium | reverse complement strand
TGCCGCAGTTCCGCCTTGGTCAAGAAGGGGAGCTGGTCCACGCGCTGCTCTGGGTGGGTTACCATCCCTTGCAATATTCTCTGCAAATGTCCGGCTAGGCGCTCAATCGTGTCCGGCTCAAAGAGATCGAGATTATATTCCAACACCCCGAATAGATCCTGTCCGTGTTCCAACATGGTTAATTTCAGATCGAACTGGGAGAGGCCGCTTTCTACTGCCAGCGCTTCTGCGGTTAAGTCTGGTAGTTCCAGTGCAACGCTGGCCACGTTCTGCAGAATGAACATTACCTGGAAAACGGGAGCATAGCTGAGATTACGTTGAGGGTGCAGGACATCTACCAGACGCTCAAAGGGGAGATCTTGCTGGGCATAAGCTCCTAGCGCTATCTCACGCACGCGTCTGAGCAACTCGCGTGTGCTTGGACTACCCGCAAGTGAGACTCGCAGCGCTAATGTGTTGACAAAAAAGCCGATCATGTTCTCAAGTTCCACTTGCTTGCGATTGGCAATGGGAGTACCCACTACCAGATCCTCTTGCCCGCTATAGCGTGACAAGAGCAGTACAAAGCCGGTTAGCAACGTCATATAGAGCGTTGCCCCCTCCTGCCGACTGAGCTGATGTAAGCCCATTACTAGTTCAGGTGGTAAGGTGAATTCATAGTGGGCTCCCTGATAGCTTGGCTCGTGCGGACGAGGATAGTCGGTGGGCAATTCCAACAGCAACGGCGCACCTCTCAGATGCTCTTGCCAGTAAGCCAGTTGTCGCTCAAGCATAGTACCAGTTCCTGGCTCGTCCCCTTGCCCAGGTCCTTCGAGCCATGCACGCTGCCAGAGAGCATAATCGGCATACTGGATTGGCAACGCAGGTAAAGCGGCTGCTTCTCTGCCCACTGCTATGCTGTAGAGTACGCTCAGCTCGCGGAAAATTATGCCCATTGACCAGCCATCAGTGATAATATGGTGCATCGTCAACAGTAGCGTGTGTGTCTGGGGCTCCTGTCGGATCAACAAGGTGCGCAGAAGCGGACCCCGAGCCAGATTGAAAGGCTGCTGTGCCTCCTGTTGCATAAGGGCGTTCAGTTCGACTTCTTGCTGTCCGGTTGCAAGGCGACTCAGATCCACTACTGGCAACCTGGCTATCTGCCCGGAGGCAATGATCTGTTGAGCATGTCCGTCTCTATTTCCTATTGTAATGCGCAATATTTCGTGACGGTGAATAAGCGCATTGATGCTCTGTTTAAGCGCGTCCACCTTGAGCACACCTTTTAATTGCCAGGCGGCACCAACATTGTAAATTGCTTTATCTGGCATGAGCTGATCGAGGAACCAGAGCCGCTCCTGCGCAAAGGAAAGCGGTAGATTGTCTGTTTGCTCTCTGGGGCGTAGCGCCGGGATTGGAGCCGAGGTCTTCTCTCCGGTGGTATCAGCGAGTCGATGAGCCTGAAGGTGTTCAAGGTACCTGGCAAGCCCGGCCACCGTTGGCGCTTCAAATAACGTGCGCAACGGCACTGCTTCCTGAAATACCTCATAAATGCGCGCCAGTAGCTGCGTTGCTAACAGTGAGTGACCGCCGAGATCAAAGAAATTATCATCGATCCCAATACGATCTCGTCCAAGAAGATTTGCCCATATACTTGCTATTACCTCTTCTGTTGGTGTGCGTGGTGCGACAGGCGCATCGACCACGAGTAAGTCTGGTGCTGGCGGCGGAAGCGCGCGGTGATCCACTTTATGATTGGGGGTCAGTGGCAGAGCTGCCAATGGTGCGAAGATGGTGGGGATCATATATGTCGGCAGTCTCGTTGCCAGAAATGCGCGCAGCTCGCTCCCACGATGAATCGGGGAGCTACTGCTCAGTTGGGTTGAAACGATGTAGGCCGCGAGATACCTGTTACCGGGAGTATCTTCGCGTACGATGACAGCGGCCTCTCGTACAGCAGGATGATGTTTCAAAGCGGCCTCTACTTCTGGCAACTCGATGCGGAAACCGCGTAGCTTCACCTGCCTGTCGTTGCGCCCGGCAGACTCCACATTGCCATCGGGCCGGTAGCGGCCAAGATCCCCGGTTCTATAGAGGCGATCATCAATATTGTCAGTAAATGGATGAGGAATGAAGCGTTGCCTGGTTAATGTTTCATCGTCCAGGTATCCCTTTGCCAGGTGCGGACTACGAATGTATAGCTCTCCTAGCTCACTAATGCCTGCCAGTTGTTGTTGACTATTGAGTACCAGGAGCTGAACATCACACAGGCCCCGACCCAGTGGAATAACTTCTTTGCCACTACTGACGGCAGCGGTACCATTTTCTGCTCGGGGAATGACGAAATAGCTAACGGCTCGGTGCGACTCGGTAGAGCCATAGGAGTTGATGCAGGTGACCAGAGGGGCCAGCTGGTACAGGCGGGATACATCGCGCAGCGTAAGGGCATCACCAATGGTGAAGGCAGTGCGGAGATGGGAAAGTTTGAAGCTGGAAGCGACACTCTCTGGCACAGCCTGGGTGAGCAATTGCATCATGGCCGGTGTCAGATGGGCCACCGCGATGGCATGGCGCTGCATCCATTGAGCCAGCCAGCCGGGAGCACCCATATTGTCGGGATCAGGGATATAGATTGTTCCACTCAGACATAATGGTGTAAAAAGCTCTCGCTGCAGGGGATCGTGTGCCAGTCCTGAAAGCATGCTATAGCGATCTGCATCACACAGGCCAAAGTATCGTTTTTGCCAGGGCAGGAAGTGCGATAGCGACCCATGTTTCTGCAAAATGCCCTTTGGACGACCCGTCGAGCCGGAAGTAAAGGTGATACAGGAAAGATCATCTGGTCCAACCACAACCTCCGTTTCAGCCGATGAGTAGGCAGCCAGCAATGTTTGCGC
>DASTZT010000291.1:0-4445 GCA_035764225.1 Ktedonobacteraceae bacterium | reverse complement strand
CCCTCCGGCCCAACCATGTGAGCCAGGAGCGCCGCATTGTAGCCCGTCCCCGTGCCAATCTCTAAGATACGCATGCCAGGACGGACATCAAGCATCTCAAGCATGGTTGCCATAATTAAAGGTGGGGAAGAACAACTTTGGACCCTTCCTTCCTGTCCTTTTTTTCGCGTATAGACTGGAGCATTGCTGTACGCCGTTTCCAGCGTGACGCCAGGGAGAAACAAGTGGCGCGGCACGTTAAGAAATGCCTCTTCAACCTGCCGCGTGAGAATCCTTCCCTCGTTCTTGAGCAGCTCAACGAGGGCTTGTTGCAGGAGAGCTGCCTCGCTATTTGGTATCTCTGTTCGTTTCTGTTCCATAGAGTAGCCCTTTCCCTGAGACTGTGCGAGCTAAGACCCCGCCTCGCTTCTCTCCGCCGCCGTTTGCTCTGCTTGCTGGCTGCTTACAATGCTGACGCCACGCAATTTGGCTATAGCATAGAACCCTCCAGCCGCCACCAGGATGCCAGCCACACTAAAAATAGTGTCATGGGGGCCAAATTGCACCCCTGAGAGACGGGGATGGAAATTGCGCAACACCGAGCCGTCAAGCCAGCCCATCAGTGCCACGAAGAGAATCCTGGTGATAGTGACGGTCGAACCCAGTACGGAGGCCACCCGCCCAATAAATGCTCTAGGGGTGATGTGCAGCACAAGGGGGAGAAGCGCAACATTGATCGCCGCAGACAACAGCCCCAGCAGGAAAATGACAACAAGGGCGGGCAAAAAATTGCTCAGGCGTGCCAATACGATCATCAACGCTCCCATCAGCAGCGTTGAGCCTCCATAGACACGCGCCTCACCTAATTTATGGGCCAACAAACTCGCCAGAAAAGCCCCCACAGCCAGCCCGATCCCCAGCGATGTCCCTAGCCAACCGTAGAAAGCCAGAGGGGTGTGGAGATTATCGTTTAGAAAGAAGATGCCCAGGGTAGTGAACGAGCTACTCCAGAGATAGAAAAGCATCGCCGTGATCAAAATGGTTCTCAGGAGCGTGTTGCCCAGGAGGAATCTGATCCCTTCAAGCAACTGGGAGAGAAAGCTGCGCTGTTGCTTGCGTTCCTCCGCCTCAGATAGGTGCTGAGGTATGCGCATAGCCAGAATGAAGGCAAACGAACAAAGAAACGAGAGTGCATTAAGCAAAAGTACCCACTGTGACCCAATCGCAAAAAAGAGCAGGGTAGCAAGCGGCGGGCCGGCGATGGTTGCCACGCTGGTAATCGTCTGCATGAGACCCGCCCCTCTAGCGCGGTCCGCAGGCTCCAAAATGTCGTAATAAATCACATTTGATGCTTGAATAAAAAATTGCGTACAAACACTAATCAAAAGAATATCTACATAAATGAACCCCAACTGCACAAATGGCGAAAGTCCCTTTCCCAGGAGGAAGAAAATGCCTGTTCCCAGGATCAACAGCCCCACCAGTATTGCTCTCGCAAAATCCATGAGCAGCATAATCCGCCGCTTCTCTCGCCATTGATCGATGAGCACCCCGGCCACCGGCGCAACCAGAAAAATGGGGATGAACTCAGCAATCAAACAGCCACTGACTGCCAAAGGTGCCCAGGGCTGTCCCCTGGCAATCGTTGCCGCAATCCAGAGAATGAGGGCCGTTTCAAAAATAGCATCTCCAAAACGCGATATAATGCTCCCAGTCCAGAGGAGCGCAAAATTGCGATTGATGAGTAGATCTATTTTGCGTGTCAGCAGGGTAGCCAGTGGTTTTCTCCTTCCTTAGAATCAATTGCTTCAGATCAGAGCCTCCCTTTTGCCTTCAGGTCTGCGGCTAAGCCCTTCAAGAGCCATTTTCCAGCAGAGCATCGCCTTGATTTCCTCGTCGCGGTCCGTGCCAAACAGGCGATTCAGATGCATATGGGCCAGACTCGCCAAGATGCTTGCCTCCGGGGTCCATAGCGTCCCCAGGTCCGCGCAGGAGCGTACCAGTTGTCCAACCTTCTCGACGGTGGGGGCATGCGGCGAGCAGAGTGCGAGCAAGAGCTGGCGTTGAGGCAGTAACGGGTCTTCCGCCGTCCCCCAGGGGTTGAGCAGTTCGCACAGCTTTTTGCGCGAGATCGTTAGAGCATCTTGCTCCTTCGCATCATACGCGACACGAGGCAGCAGCCACTGTAACTGTCCGGCAGTGTTCAATCCCCAGTGGGCGAAGAAGTGATAGAGGCTAAAGGTGGCAATCTCCAGAGGCTCAAGGGAAATCTCCCCCGTATCCTGAACTGCAAGCAGATTGCTGACGATGGTACTGTCCGCACTAAAAATCTCTTCCATTGCATTAATGATGTCGGGTCCGCCATACCGTTCTATTTCACGTTCATAAGTATCAACACAAACTTTGCGGATCACTTGCTGCTGTATCAGTTCATGGCTCCACTCAAGGGTGGCCAGGAGCAAGGTATGTTGTGTCTCTTCCTCTGAAGCGTGGAAGCGTACTCGCAGATGAGGTTCCGGGTCTCGATAGCGAATGTAAAACCAGCGATCAAGCAGCCCTTGCTCCTGCAACTGCTGGACCACCGAGCGCAGTGATCGGACAATAATTTCGTTGTGACGACTGTCGGCAGCATAGAGTTTTACGTATGTCCATGCCTGTCCTGGCGGCTCTTGCCGTTCTGTGACACCAAGCACACGAGAGTACACGGGTCTGCTGGCTGCGGCAACTCCCTCAGCTTGCTGCGGCCTGGTTAACGTCATCGGTACCACGATTTCAGCAAAGAAAGCCCTGTTCTGCTGGTCGCGCAGCCAGAGATGCCCAAAGTCAGGGAGCATCTCATGCAACGTCAGATATTCGCCTTCGCCAAGCTTTCCCACCTCGGTTCGTAATTCCGCGACGAGCAGCGGATGCGCTAAATCAAGCAGCAATCGATTATCCGCTTGTACAAGATAGACATAGCGGGGAACACGCCAGCTCTCGCGCCAGCGTTGGACGTTGCTGAACCAGCGCCCTTCATCACTTCCCGCCTCTTCAGGATCAATCGTGGTCCGAGAGAGATTCCATTGAGCCGGGCTAAGCACCACTTTTTGTTGCGTAATACGCGGCAGAAAGGGCATCGTGCTGGCCGCTCCCCAGTCAAATGGCACCAGCAACGCCGCCCGATCCTCAGCCACTTCAAGCAGGAAGCGACAGGCATTGGGTGCTCGCAGGACGTTGAGCATATGGCTTTGACAAGCAATAACATCTTTCTGGAACCGCAAAGAACGGGTATAGAAGTGTCCATCTCGTATACCAACCACCAGATCGTGTAGAGGAATCACGTACTCAGGGGAAACCGATGGCGTCACATTCACCACGATTTCATACGAGCGTAGTGCCAGTCGGATCGCAACATTGGCCGCTCGTGCTGAAGTGGGAAGGTAGGACACTTCAGCGAAAAGAGCATCTGGCCGCAAAGACTCTTCTTGCTTGACTAATTGCTGTAGCAATGTTGTCGTCTCAGGCCCCAGCACATCAACAAAGCGCCCGAACGTTCTGCCCGCCCCCACGACTCCGTAAGTCGCTCCTAACACCGCGTGCCAGTCTCCCTGGTCCAGAGCATGAATCGAGGAAGCATGCAGTTGCATGTACATTTCCAGCGCCAGAGGAAAGCTCCCCTGAATGTTAGTGTGCTGCTGGCTGAGCTGCGCAAGCAAGCTCTCGTCCAGTTCGATTTCGTCCATCTGGTGATGGATCGCTTCTGCTGCCAGTACACAGAGCCTGGCGTCGCGTGTCTGCCTGGTCGATGAGGAAGGAAGATCGCCAGAACGCACAATGGTAGGCTCTGGCTCGGTATAGGTAGGAGGCGCACCTAAGCCAATTTCTGGGCTGAGCAGTTCCAGCAGCGGCACCTCCGCTTCCATGCCGTATCGCTCCACAAATGCCTGATAGTAGATACGCAGATGAGGATATCCCTGCTGAAAGGGACTCAAACGCAGTAGCGTCTCTGCCGCTTGTGCTGCCGCCTGCCCTATTTCCCGATTGAGGTGAGGTGAAAGCAGTTGCAAAGCACTATCGATCTGGAACGGCAGTTGATTTTGCTTCGCAACCTGCTCCTGCTGGGTCAGCATTTCTCGCAGCAGTGGAATCAGATCGCCATTGCCTGGTACCGTGATCTGCTTCGCCTTTGCTATCACTCCTTCAAGGATCTGCTTGAACGATTGCGCTTCAGGGATAACCTCTAGCCGTTCTATGATATATTGCCCCGGCTCCGCCCTGGTGAGGGGAGGGCGCAGGTCACTGACCAGCAAATGATGTTCCCAGAGTTGTTGCAGCAGACCATCGATCTGTTCTGGCATGGCTTGTGGAAATGTTTGTAGCAATTGCATTCGCAAATCAGCATAAAGGAGCGGTTGCTGAGCATAACTGAGCACGGCCTGCACCACTGGCGTCGCTCGCAAGCTCACAGAACGTTGATCGCGTTGTCC
>DASTZT010000290.1:0-7690 GCA_035764225.1 Ktedonobacteraceae bacterium | reverse complement strand
GAATCAGGTGGTCTTTGCGGCTGGCGTGCTCTGGTCCGGCGTCAATACCATTGTCCAGAAGCCAGGAGAGGCCGCTCGCTCCGGCATCGCCTTCTTCGGCGTCGTACCGTTCTTTGCGAAGGGCCAGTTGAACGCCATTCTGGTCAAGAGCGGCTACGTTGCGGTGGACGGCGAAAATGTGCTATTCCCATCAATCGGCGTCAACGTCATCGGCGAAGGCGTGATGGGCTTCACCCTGTCCGGCCCTGACTTCTTCCCAAGCGCCGCCTATATGCCCATCTCACTGTTCCATACTGGAGATATCCATGTTGCGAGCGCGGGTGCCAACCCCGAAGATGGCTTCACCTGTGTCGCACCTGATCGACTCTGCCGCTGGGGCGACTACTCGGCAGCAGTAGCTTCTCCCGATGGCCGTTCAATCTGGCTGGCAACCGAGTTTGTACCTAACACGCCTCGCACACCTCTGGCCAACTGGGGAACATTCATCAGCAACGTTAACGTGTAATCCAATCGGCGATGGTGCTGAAAGCTGGTAATACGGCGATCAGGGCCATCCACTGATGAGCGAAAAGCAAGCCATCCCGGTATGGGGTGGCTTGCCGTTCATATTGGGGAAAGGGTGGTGATGGTGGGAACGTAGGGGCAAGGGGAGGAGACTGTGGGGAGGAAGGGGCCTTGTGCTTGCCCTGCTGCCAATGTCAACAATGGAGGATAGATCACAAAAACCTGTTTAGGGCAAGCGCGAGGCCCCCACATCCGCCTAACCCCTCTCCTTGCCCCTACAGCTCCGGCCAGCATCTCTCAACAGAAAAATGGTCGAGCAATCGAGCAGCTGCTTTTGATGTTTCGAACCACCTGCTTTTATTCCGAAAAATACAGAGTTCCCTTCCTTCTCTTGTGATCCCTGTGGCGCATTGCTATACTGTCTATACGCAGTAACTTCTCATTAATGCAGTACAGCACAAGGGAGCAGTATATATGGGTATAGTGGTAATTCTTGGTAGCTTGATTACCGATCTGGTGACGCGAGCGCCGCGCCTGCCACAGCCGGGGGAAACACTGCTGGGCGATGACTTCTCGACCTTCCTGGGTGGTAAAGGGATCAATCAGGCGATTGTGGCGGCGCGTCAAGGGGCGAAGGTCACGATGATCGGGCGCGTGGGAACCGATACCTTCGGCGATAACTTTTTTCCCGTATTGACGCACGAAGGGATCGATAGCACGCATATTACCCGCGATACCACCGTTGGTACTGGCGTCTCACTGCTGATCGTCTCCTCAGAGAGCGGGCAGAATGTGATTGTGGCCAATCCGCGAGCCAACCTGGCTGTGAGCGCGCAGGCTGTAGAGACGGCTCTGCACGCCGTTCACAAGCACAGGAAGGCGAGTGAGAAGGTCATTTTCCTGACGCAGTGCGAGACCAGTGATGTTTCGTATCAGACGGGCCTGCGCGTGGCCCACGAACTGGGGATGACCACGATCTGGAATACCGCACCCATTCCCCGTACACCGCTCTCTGATGACATTTTCAAGCTGGTTGATATGCTGGTCGTCAACGAGACCGAAGCAACTTCTTTAACTGATTGCCCTGTTACTACCGTCGAGACTGCCCGCGTTGCGGCTGAAAGATTGCTCCTACGTGGACCAAAGCATAGTATTATTACGTTGGGAGCGCAGGGCTGTCTCTGGAGCACAGGTTCCGGTGACGATATAGATCATCAGATCGAACATGCGTTTACCGTCAAGGCAATCGACGCTACTGCTGCGGGCGATGCTTTTTGCGGCGCTCTGGCAGCTGGCTTGGCCGATGAATTGCCGATGGCTGAGGCGTTACGCAGGGCGAATGCTGCGGGCGCGGTGGCGGTGACGCGCATGGGGGCGATAGCATCGCTGCCGACTGCGGCTGAGATCGAGGCGTTGTTACAACAATAAAAGCTATTCGTCAGAAGCGGTACTATAGAGGAAAGAGTTCGTTATGCCAGAGCAATCATCACTCTTCGGCTCAGAGCACCCATCGGCGCAGAAGAAGGAGCAGGCTGCCAGCGCAACGCAGGGAGAGCCGTTGGCATCACGTATGCGCCCCCGGACGATTGATGAGATTGTCGGTCAGGAGCATTTGCTGGGAGCAGGACGGCTCCTGCGCCGCAATATCGAGGCTGACCGCATCTCCTCAATGCTCTTCTGGGGACCGCCGGGCAGTGGCAAAACAACGCTCGCTGAAGCGATAGCACGCCAGACCCATGCTCGTTTCGTCACGCTCAGCGCCGTTTCGGCAGGCGTGGCCGATCTGCGTAAAGTGATGGACGAGGCCAATAAGCTACGCCAATTTTCTGGTCAGCGCACAATCCTTTTCATCGACGAAATCCACCGTTTTAACAAAGCTCAGCAGGATGCCGTCTTGCCCCAGGTGGAGCGCGGCATCGTCACCTTGATTGGAGCTACTACGGAAAACCCTAGCTTCGAAGTCAACGCCGCTTTGCTATCGCGCTGTCGAGTTTTCACGCTCAAAGGGCTGACGGAAGAGCAAATGCTGACGATCTTGCAACGCGCACTGAACGATAAAGAGCGCGGCCTGGGCCAGTTAGCCTTGATGGTTGACAATGACGCATTGCAAGAAATCGCGGTGTTCGCCAACGGCGATGCGCGTACAGCCCTCAATGTGCTAGAGATGGTCGCGCAAGGCAGCATTGCGGAGGGCGAGGAGCAGAGGCGCATTACGGTGCCAATCGTCGAAGAAGTGATGCAGCATCGGGCGTTGCTTTACGATAAAAGTGGCGATCAGCACTATGACACAATCTCCGCTCTCCATAAGGCTTTGCGCGGCTCCGATCCCGATGCTGGCCTTTACTGGCTCGGACGCATGATTGAGGCGGGCGAAGATCCGCTCTACATTGTGCGCCGCCTGATCCGCTTTGCCTCAGAGGATGTCGGTATGGCCGATTCTCAAGCCCTGGTGGTCTGTGTTGCCGCGCAACAGGCCGTCCATTTTGTGGGCTTGCCAGAGGCAAGTCTCGCGCTAGCTCAGGCGGTAGTATATCTCGCCACTGCGCCCAAAAGTAATGCGCTCTACGAAGCATATGGCCGAGTGCAGGAAGATATTCAGCAAACGCGCAACGAACCCGTTCCGCTCTGGATTCGCAATGCCCCCACGCAATTGATGAAAGACCTTGACTACGGCAAAGATTATAAATACGCTCATGATTACTATCAGCAGATGCAGATTGAAGATCCAGAACGACCGCCGAGCGTAAAAGTACAGGAATATCTGCCAGAGAGCCTGAAGGGACGCCGCTACTACCAACCTGGCCAGCAGGGAAAGGAAGCCAGTATTAAAAAGTGGCTAGAAAAACGACGAAGCGACACCTGATACTTGCATGTATCGGTCATAGGTACTATGATACAAGGTAAAAGATAAAGCCGTGTTTAAACGTAGCAGGAGTAATGTATGATTCCTATTGCTGATCTGATTAACTGGGGCTGGCTACGCATCGGACCGCCATATATCTACCTTAATATTGACCCGGTGATTTTTAACATTGGGCCGGTAGCTGTGCGCTGGTATGGGCTGATGTACGTGGTTGGCATTATTATGGGCCTCTGGGCTATCAGACGCTATACCATGCGCAAAGGCATTGACCAGGATATGGTCTACCGCATCCTCTGGTGGTGTATCTTTGCCGGGGTAATTGGAGGCCGCCTCTATTTTGTAATTCAGCAGCCCGATTTTGTCCAGGGCTATCTTTTACAGCCGCAGCGCATTCTGGCGACCTGGGAAGGTGGTATGGCCTTCTTTGGAGCCATCTTCCTGGTGATTGCCACGCTGATCTGGCGAGCACGCGCTGAACGTGTCAATCCCCTGGTGCTAATCGATGTGGGCGTGCTCTTTGCCACCGTCGGTCAGATTTTTGGGCGTGTTGGCAATATCATCAATGGTGATATTATCGGCTATCGCAGCACCTTGCCCTGGTCAACCGTCTATGTCAATCCCCATAGCTGGGCCTGCCTCAATCCTGCTACCTGTAATGTTCCGGTACAGCCCGCGTCAGTTTATGAGTTGCTCACCAATCTCGTTTTGCTGGGCCTGCTCTTCTTCCTCGCTCGTCGTGTGACGCGTCCCGGTGTGCTCATGCTTATCTACCTGTACAGCTATGCCATCACGCAGTTTTTGCTTTTCTTCGAGCGCGATAACACCATTGTCAGCTTCCTCGGTCTGAACTGGGGCTTGAAGCAAGCTCAATGGACCTCGCTCGTTCTGCTGGTTGCGCTACTGCCCATTACCTATTGGGTATTGCGCCGCTCGAAGCCGATCCCTGCTGGCGAGGTAGCTGCAACCTATGGCATCGCCCAGAAGCCAAAGCCGGAGAAAGTGGAAAAAGTGACGCCGACAGAGATTGAAGAGCAGCAGCCGGAGGATAGCATAGCAGAAGATGCTGGTCCAGCAACAGAGGTTGAGGATGTTGAGGATGTCAAGGTCGAAGAAGAGTCCGAAGCGACCAGTAGCTCATAAGGGTATGTAACTATACATATCAGGGCGCAGGTGTGATGCTCTGGGCAAAATGGAAAAAGTTGGTAGGATCGTAGGTGGCCTTGATGTGTTGCAGACGTGGCAGATTGGGACCGTAATATGCCTCTTGCCAGTTGGCGAGATCGGGATCAACATAGTTCTGATACGATGCGCCACTGGCGTACTGGCTCATCGATTGCCATGTTGCATTAAGCCAGTCGCGGTTGGCCGTCACAACCGAGGCTGGATCGCTCGCCTTCCAACTCGCGGAAAACTGGCTGGAGAAGAGCGCATTGCGGTGTGCGAACGCCGTTGCATCTGTGGCTACGCGGTTGATCGCGCCACCATATGAATCCATGCCGATCCCGCCATCGCCAAGTATGGGGGAAGACTGACGATGAGAGATGGCCGCAATCAAGTTGTTGATGCCCTGCGCTGGTAGCGGCGAGGTATAGTAAGCTGATTTGACGCCTGAGGTATCACGGGCGACCTGTCCCTGCGGGTTCTGGCTGGGGAGATGGCATTGATCTATCGTCTTGCCAGAGCAACCAGCTTCGTAGAGCATAGCATCTAATAGCGTGGCACCGGAGACGTAATTGCTGGTCGGCGCTGCATTGATCTGGCTGGTCAACTGCTGTAATAACGTGTTAAGGGGAGCGACGCCTCCCACGTACACCCCGTTCACCAGCACGATAGGAGCGGAGCTTTTATTGCTGGCGGTCAGCAGCACACAGTTGGACCATAGTTCGTCCGGTCCCTGTGGTGCCCAGTGTTGCCAGGCGTTGACCACGGAAGCTGCGCTGCTCCACGGCCAGCGCAACGTGAATAGCGAAACTGTGGAAAGCGGATACACGCGGAAGGTGAAAGACGTGACCACCCCAAAGTTGCCGCCACCACCTCCCCGGAGCGCCCAGAAGAGGTTAGGATCGCGATTGGCGTCGCAGGTCAGAACGCGACCATCGGCGACAACGACCTGGGCCGAGAGCAGATTATCGCAGGTCAGGCCAAACTTGCGCCCAAGTACGCCCACGCCACCACCCAGCGCCAGCCCGGAAATGCCCACAGTCGGGCACGAGCCAGCCGGAAGGACCATGCCTTGCTGAGCCAGAGCGGCGTAAACGTCGATCAAGCGCGTGCCCGCGCCTATCGTAGCGGTTCGGGCGGTGCTATCAAGCGTGACTCCATGCATCCCCGTCACATCCACGATCAATCCTGTCGTGGTCGAATAGCCCGCGTAAGAGTGGCCGCCGCAGCGAATGGCGAACGGGACGGCGAAGCGATGCGCAAAGGCAAGGCAGGTCTGTACGTCTGTTGCTGAGGCGCAATAAGCAATCGCTGCCGGATGCACGCTATCGTAGCGCGGATCGAAGAGTTGGAGCGCGGTGGGATAGCGAGGGCTATCCGGGCGAACCAGCGGGCCTCGCAATGTTCTTGCCAGTTGCGCCCAGTCGTTCTCGCCGGGAGTTGGCTGAGCCGTTGGTTGAGCAGCGGTAGCCGTCGGCTTGAATGTGCCCTGTGGTGTGCTCTGGGTCGTCTGGCAGCCAATCAGCAGGGTCGATAACGTTCCCAGAGCGCCGAGCGTAATAAACTCGCGCCGATTCATATTGATGTTCGACACGCTATCCAGGTCGTCACCGCTTGTAGGCGGAAAATCGTTTTGTATCGAATGGTCTGAATTTTTTTCTGTCATATGTGGTGGACAACGTTTCTAGCGCCTATTGTTTCGGCTTAGCGGTTGGGCTGGCCGTGGGCGTCGTGGTTTGGGTGCCGTTCAACTTGGCCTTTTCGGCGTCAATTTTGCGTTGTAATGCGCGTAAGTACGCCTGAGCGCCGTCAAGGTCTGTCTGCGTGATGGCATCTAGCTGCTTCGGCATCAAAGAAATCTGGCTGACCCATGTTTCGAGCACCTTCTGAATGGCGATCAGGGTTGCGTTATCCTGGTAAGCGCCAGCCAGCCAGCCACGAGCTGTCTTTAGTGCGCTTAGCATGCTGTTAAGAAAGTCGCCGGTCAGCGTGGCCCCAAACTTAACGATAGGGGAAACAAACACATCATAGGCCACCCGCGTCAGCCTGGCTGCCGTGATTGCGCCGTCCAGAGAGAAGCCTTCCAGGTTGTCCAGCGCGGTGATAAACTCTTTTCGTACGCTATCCGCCCCCTGGTTAAAGGCATCCTGGAGCTGGTGTTCGATATTGGTGCCAGCATCGCCCAGTGCCTGAGGAATCTTGGGCACCAGTTCGTAGGCAGCAACGCCCGTTCCCACTACAGCCGCCGCTCCCATACCCATCAGGAGGCCACGACGTGAGATCTTGCTCCCTTTTTTACGAGGACGGGAAGGCTCATCTTCGTCCTCGTAATCGTCGTAGTCGTCCTCAAATTGCTGAGGGCGTATTTTGCCAGAGGGAGTGCCGCGAACTGGCCTACGATCAGGCGCATTGATTAATGTTTTGGAGCGCGGTGGCACAGGCATAGGCGCATCTTCAATATAGCCCATGTCAACGTCGAGAGGATCTTCATAACCTAGATCGGGATCGATGGCTTCAAAATCGGCCCATTCGTCTTGCTCTTCGTGCTCTTCCAGCAGTTCCCGCCTTGAAGAGGGACGCGCAATGTTGCCAGATGAGTTGCGCCTGGAATTTTCCATATAGGGCGCGATGGGACGATCATAGCCATCGTCTGTCTCTGCTTCCAGGTGCTCTTCTTCTTGGGCAGGACGTTTGCTTAGGAGAATGCTTTGCCGCAGGAGTTGCCGGGTTCTACGCGGATCGGGGCGTTGAGTAAATTGACTCGCCGTTTCCTCATGATCAGACCAGTGGTTATGAGAGGACAGGTTGCCTGTCCGTCCATTCTGGCCGGGTCCACTGCGGCTGCGTAATGGCTCAAATTCATGTCCATACTGCCGTCCAGGACTTTTGCGGTAGGTTTTTCGTTCCAAGCGATCCTTTGACATATGTCTCTCTACTCCTCCTGCGCTTGCTAACTTCTCAGGGCGCACATCTCTCTATTCCGCGTTCCAGAGGGCGGGGGCAGAGCACCAACCCCTACAAAGCGCCGGATGCAATATTAGATTGCCTATTAAGCTCATTCTACACTACTAAGTCCATTTCATCAAGGAGAAGTGCCATTTTTGATTAAAAAACGCGATGGGCAAATTGTTCCACGTCCTCACCGCGACGCGGTTCGCTCTG
>DASTZT010000289.1:0-2979 GCA_035764225.1 Ktedonobacteraceae bacterium | reverse complement strand
CGCATTACTGGAACGGAGGATATCGCCGTCGTGCTCAAGGGCGAGCATCTGTGTATGACCTCGCGTGGTATCCGCACGCCCGGCATTATGACTTCTTCCGTCATGCGTGGCGTCTTCCGTAGCGAAAACGAGACCCGTATGGAATTTTTCCGCTTGATCGGCTAACGGGTTCTTCATAGCAAGTTGCCTGTGGTACAAATGGCAAATAGGTAGCTTTGTTGTCATTACCGGATTAAAGTACCTTTCGCGGCTGCTTTGCCAAAACATGAAGCTTGCAAGAATTGCTTATATACTGCGTAGGAGTAGGTCTTACATCGACCGAATCGGGGTACACGGGTAGGTCTTGCACCTACCCGGTCATTTGGAGGTGAAGCTTTTTGAATAGCAGCAATTCTTTATCAACCGACGCGCCCTATTTGCAACGGCCACCGGGGAGACGCTATGTGCGCTCGTTTCTCTTTTCGCGCCGTATCAATGCTCCGTTGGCAAAAGTACATCTCATTCCCCGCACGTTGCTTGTGCTCTGCATGTCAGGGGTGCAGTTGCGTGCCATCAACGCGCCACAGCCCGATATCGTAAGCGCGAGTATCCTGTGGATCATCTCGCTTGGATTGTTCTGCTGTAGCGGCATGCAGGCAAAAGTTGCACGCGTCTACTTGCTGCTGACCTTCCCTGCCTTATTGAGCCTCTTCACTACCTGGCTGCTATTTAATCCAGCGCCGGGACAGACGATCCTGCTGCGCTACCCCATGTATGCCGGGCATATCAACATTGGCCTGGCATTCTGGCAATTGCTCTGGGTAGCTATCGTCGTGGGCTATTTTCTCTGGACGCGCAAGCTGATGGTGGGGATGCTCATAGCAACCGTGGTCGCGTTTGCGCAGACGTTGCTGTTCCCTCTGCCCACATGGACGCTGGCCCAGGTGGCATTTTTTCATCCGCTCACCATCTTGATTAGCGATTATGGCCTGCTGGTAGCGGTGACGAAGGTGATTGGCTATTCTGGCATGGTCTTTACTACGATTGCCCTGGTCGTCAGTAGCCGTGACGCCGAGTTGATCGGCACGCTGCGCCAGTTGCGGGTGCCTCACGTTGTGATCTTTTTTCTCAGCACCGTTTTTCGGGCGCTCAATCTGGCATTATCTGATTATGAAACCATTCGGCAGGCGCAGATTGCCCGCGCTATTAACGCTCGTCCGCGCAGCTTTATCCGGCAGCTGCGTGACTTGAGCAGCATTGCCGTGCCGATGGTGGCGATGATGATTCGCCGCTCCAGCGAAATTGGCGATGCTTTGATCGCGCGCGGCTATCAATTGGGCCAGGCGAGTGCCGATTTTTATGAAACCGCTCCGTTCCATCTTATTGATTGGCTGATTTTGCTCTGTTGTCTTGGCTTGCTCTATCTGGCTGTTGGGCCGTATAGTAATATGACGGTGGTGTTACAACAATGGTGATAAAAGGCGAACAATATGAGGTAGTACCGGCGCACATGGAAGGGAAGCAATCTGCGATATTGACCGGCGAAGGGCTGTGGTGGCGCTATCCGACCTATAGCGACCAGCCGAACCCCTGGACGTTGCGCAATATCTCCTTACAGGTAGAGCAAGGGGAATGTTTCGGCATCACCGGACCTGGTGGCGCTGGCAAAACGACATTGTGTCGCACCTTGCTTGGTATTCTCCCCTACAGTGCGCGTCTCACTGATGAGCAATTGCCGCAGCATTTTCGCGGCACCATCAATCTGCTGGGCGAGCCTGTCACCGCGAAAACGGCCCATGCTCATCAGATCGGGATGGTGTTGCAAGATCCAGAAAACCAGTTTTTGCGCATGAGTCTGCTGCACGAGCTTGGGCTGGGTTTGCAGATTCAGGGGATAGCCAATGACGAGATTCTCCGGCGATCCTACGAAGCATTGCGCTGGGTCGGTCTGGAACATCTCTGGCATGGGGCTTCCTACCTGCACCCGGCTGATCTTTCCGGCGGCCAGAAGCAGCGCGTTGCCATCGCCGCGTTTTTAGCCCTGAGGCCCCAGGTGCTGATCCTGGATGAGCCAACCAGCGACCTGGACCCTGTGGGCAAACGTGAAGTTATCGAGACCATCGCCCGTTTGAGGCGCGATTACCGCATGACCGTGATCCTCGTTGAGCAAGACCCAGAAATCCTCTCGGCCTTCTGTGATCGCATTGCCCTGCTGCACGAGGGGCGGATCGAGCTAGTTGCCCCCCCTGCCGACTTTTACGCTCAACGTTCGCTTCTGGAAGAGTTTGGTGCCTCGGTTGGCGAATTAACGCGTATCTCCTGGCAGAGCGGCTATACATTCGAGTTGCGGCCCCCGCTCACACTGGAAGAAGGCATCGATGCTTTTGCTCCCGCTCTCGCCGGACGTGTCTTCGAGCCACAGCAAGAGCCTGTTGTATCTGTGAGAGAGCCGATAGTTGAGGCAAAACAGGTCTTTTATCACTATGGCGATGGAACGCTGGCCCTGAAAGGGGTTGATCTGACGCTCTATCGCGGTGAAATGCTGGCGCTTCTAGGGCCGAATGGCAGCGGAAAAACCACCTTTGCCAAAATTCTGGCGGGCATTTATCAGCAAACCGGCGGCAAGGTGCAGGTGCTTGGGCAGGATCTCTCCTCGCGCAAGGTGCGCAAGTTGTTGCCACGTTCGGTCGGTTATGTGTTTCAAAACCCCGATCATCAGCTTTTTTGTCGTAAGGTCGGCGACGAAATCGAATACGGCCTGAAAAACCTGGGCATGGATGCAGCCAGCCGACGTAAAAGGATCGCTGAGACGCTGGAAGCTGTGAGCCTGGAGCGTTATATTGATGAAGATCCGCTCTTTTTGAGCAAGGGACAACGTCAACGCCTGGCAGTTGCAGCTGTGTTAGCGATGGGGCCAGATATCTTGATCGTTGACGAACCAACAACCGGGCAAGACTATCGTTCGGTGACAGGAATTATGCGGCTCTTGTGCGATTTGCA
>DASTZT010000288.1:0-21562 GCA_035764225.1 Ktedonobacteraceae bacterium | reverse complement strand
TACCTCGCGACAAATGTTGTTTACACATTCCTCTTTTTGACAGGCAACCCGGCTTAAGTCGATAAAGCGGGTATCATCGCGGCCTATCGCCCCATCCATATGTGCCACCCATAAGGGAGCTTCCCAAAGGTCACCTTCTGCCAACTTATATTCGGGAAAAACGTTTTGATATTCTTTTTCATATATTTGATAGTAGCGTGTGAGAACAGGTAAAGCAACGCTCTGAGATGGGAAAGGCAACTGAACAAGTGCAACGGGATGGGCATTCGTTTCGATAGTAGCTTTATGTAGCTCTTGGATAGTCAAGTCATACTCCTTTATATATAAAAATCTTTGTTTAGACTATCTCAGTTTCGCTCAGGGGGCGAAGACGCTTTAAATATATCTTCGACAAAAGCATGTTTCTGTAGTGGAAGCGGTTTTCCATAAAATATGGAGCAAATAAGTAGAAATTAGCATATGTTTATCAAGTTAACCTCTGTAATGTTGCTTGCCTGTTCCAACTTCGCTGAGCATTCCATAAAGACTCTCGGTCCAGCTACACAGGATCGCATGATGCCATACGACGACTTTTCCCTTTATCTCGGTTTCTGGTCGTGGCTGTTCTGAGTCGAGAGCGCTTAAACTCTGCATTTCTATACTACCTGATGCATCTTTTAGAAAAAAGATCGTTAGGTATCGTTAGGTATCGTTTCTCATTTCCATGAGGTATAATGAGGGGAATAAAATGGAATTGATATCCGAGTAGGTCTTCTTCATGGCGATATCCAGGTAAGGGGCAAATTTTTATGGCGAACGGGCAAAATAAAGGGGCATTGTCTGGTATCTTTGGCGGACTCTCCGGTGGGGTTTTCTTCTTTGGGCTGGCAATCGCTATTGTTTCAGGTCACTTCTTACCGATTTTTTTTGCTACTCTGGCTTTTAGCTCACTAGTGGGTTCTCTAGCTTCGCTTAATGTGCAGGGAATTTATGGTGGCTTCCAGGGATTTGTCTTCTTGATGGGGCTGGCTATTCTGGCTTTGACCGGTTGGTGGTGGCCGGGCATTCTCATCTTGCTTGGCATAGCTTCGATTCTCGGCACGCTCAACATCCCTGGCATTGCCAGTTTACTTGGTCTAGGGATACTGAGCAGGAACAGTCAGAAGTCCGGGGAGGCATATCAACCAGCCGATCCCTCCTATGAGGGAGGATACCGACCGCAGCAACCACCTGTGGCATATCAAGGAAGGACGTATGAATACCAGTCCCCATCGCCTTCAGTAGAGCAACCTTATGAACAGCCGCAAGCACAATATCCCCAGGAGATGCCGCCTCCGTAGAAGCAGCCAACAAAGATGCCGCGAATTGCTGATTTCTCCCGGAAAGCCCTGGGATGTACACCAAAGAGCGTGACTCTCTTCTGCAGGGTGGCAACTCAGGGAAGCAAAAACCCTTGTCCTAGTTGATCCGGGGCCTCTATGAGAAATTCGTGGCGACCCGTGAGAAACGCGGTTCCGCTCACTTCAGGAATGATGGCCTCAAAAGGCCCCACCGTTGCTCGGCCTGCTACTCTCCCGCTGAAGGCGCTTCTGGCCCCTAAGAGGCTCTCAATCACTACTGGCTGATCGTCGGCAACTTCACCCCTGGCCGCGTGGAGCGCCAGCCGAGCTGAGACGCCAGTCCCGGTTGGGGAGCGATCTACTTCCGCGTTGGCGAAGACGCAGATATTGCGACTGTGGTGCGCGGGATCTTGCGGGACATCTGTCAAAATCGTACCATACAGAAAGCTCAGGTCCTCTTCCAACGGATGCGTGATCGAGAGCCTGGCATTTACCGCCTCTTTGATGGCTTCACCAGCGGCCACGAGCTGCGCGGTTGCTTCTGGCACCACCCGCAATCCCACGCGTTCAGTAGGGAGAATCGCATAAAATGCTCCACCAAAGGCGATATCGACCGCCAACTTTCCATATGTCGGCAGCTCGATTTCGATCTCGTGTGCATACACGAACGAAGGGACATTGAGGAAAGAGATACGCTCCACTTGCCCATTGCTGTCAAGGTGCGCTGTTGCGCGAATCAGCCCGGCTGGCGTGTCAAGGGTGACAGGGGTCTGTGGTCCCTGAGGGCGGATCGCGCCAGTTTTCACAAGCGTGGTCACCAGTGCAATGACGCCATGTCCACACATGGTGCTATATCCCTCATTATGCAGAAACAGCACGCCCAGGTCGGCTTCCGGCGTGACTGGTGGGGTGAGCACCGCCCCGTACATATGGAAATGTCCACGCGGCTCCCACATCAATGCCTGCCGCAGATGGTCGTAATGTTCCTGCATGAAGCGTCGCCGCTCCAGGATGGTTGTGCCCGATAAGGGGGGAAGCCCACCAGTGATGATGCGCAACGGCTCACCGGCTGCATGTGCATCAATGGTGGTGAGAACGATGGTCCCTTCTGCCGGACGATACTGCTTCCAATCGAGCTCCATTGGTCTCCTCTTATGGCTATAACGTCTTTTTTTGTAGACCGGGGTAGGAGGAAGAAGATACTAAGCGGCTGGCGTGAGTAACAGCGTACCAAAGAAAGGTTACTCCTATTAAAAGCCTTTCAGCGAAACCGGAAATCTGAGGGATATGACTTGTTGTATAAAAAAGGAACACAATAGACAGTGGTGTAAGCAATAATCCAGTAAGGATGGAATAAATGCTATAGTTTCTCCAAAAAGAAGTTTTCCAAAGGAGGATGCCAATGATGATCGGCGCGAATATCAGATCAAGAAAAATCACAAAAAAACCAATGATATGTAACACGCCATGAAGGGTGGTTGGAGGAAATCCTGGAAGGTCTGTTGCAAAGAAACCTTCATTGATCAGCCCAATTCCTGGGAGGACCAACAGCAGAGCAGCGAGTGTTCTCCACACGGTACGTTTGATGACTCCACGCATGTCAGAATAAAAACCAACAGCGGAAATAACGAATAAGACACCAGAGAGGAAAAAATTACTATTCATTATCCAACTGTTGTATCCTACTCCAAGATTACTCCCCGGTTCAGCCATTGCTGAATATCCTGGGCGGAGAAGTCCCGCAAGTGTCATCACAAGGAAGAAAAGAATAGGCCCTATTATTCCTGCTAATGCCGAAAGGGAAGAAAAATTTTTCCAATGTCGCTTTTCTCTTTTCATACTTAACAGTATAACATAACCGTTGCTAAAATCTGAAATGATCCTCAGCAAGATACAACTTCGCAATCGAAAGCAGAGGGGCTCGTCTTTGAGCGAGGGAGTGTTAGCTCAGATACCGCAACGCAGCCAGAATATAGGCGCGCGCCGCCAGGACCACCTCTGTGCTGCTCACATGCTCATCGGGCATATGGGCGACGCGCACGTCCCCCGGCCCAAAAAGCAGCGCAGGGATGCCTCCCATATTGACGAGTAGACGTAAATCCGAGCCGTACGGCGCTCCTTCGATCTCTGGCTCAGCACCAGTCAGATCGCGCATCGCCTCCCCGCAGAGTTGTACCAGGGGATGATTATAGGCAATCTCGCCGCTCTCAAACTGCCCTCCGGTCCAGCCAATCTCTACCGGATGCTCGCTCAACCAGGGATCGGCCTCAGCCAGTTCGCGCAGGGTCTGCTCAAAGAGCACGCGCACTTGCTGGGCGCTTTCTCCCATCGCAACGCCAATACGCCCCTCACAGATCAGCTCTTCGGGGACCGAGGAAGACCAGTTGCCCGCCTGCACGCGTCCGATACTCAAGGGATACGGCAGTGCGAGCTTGCCTAACAGCGGATGGTTGACCTTACGATTGCGCTCGCGCTCTAACTGGATGAGTGTGCGATGAATATCCAGGTATTTCTCAATGGCACTGACTCCCTCCAGGCGCACGCTGGCGTGTGCCGACTTGCCAGCAATCCGTAGGGTAAAGGTGAGCGTGCCCGCTTGGGCAGGGATCAGGTTCAGCCTGGTCGGCTCGCAGATGATCGCTGCATCACCTCGATGCCCTCGTAGCAGAGTCGCGAAGGTACCCAGGCCGCCATCTTCCTCGCCGATGACACTGTGCAACAGCAGCGACCCGTGCAGTGGCACTCCCGCATCTTTGATGGCTTTGATGGCGTAAAATGCAGCGATCAGCCCACCCTTCATATCGCAGGCACCGCGCCCATACAGCAACGCGCCCTCCTGCTCGCCACCCCAGGGATCGTGCTGCCAGTTGGCATGGTTGCCCTCCGGCACCACATCAATATGTCCATTAAAGATCAGGCGCTTGCCCGTTCCCTCTCTCCCCTGCCAGATGCCCACCAGACCCAGCGCCTCGTCCCCGGCACGCTCTACTTCCATGCCAGGGAAATCAGCGTGCCTGCGCAATTGCTCTACGTCAATCGTCCACGCATCCACCTCCAGACCCGCCGCATGCATCTGCTCACATAGCCAGCGCTGCGCCTCGGCCTCGCGGCCTGTCACACTGGGGATTCGCAACAGCTCGCGTAAGGTCTTCAGCAGTCCTGCTTCGTCCAACGCGCTAAGCGCCTGCTGCTCTCTTTCTGTCAACGGTATGCTCATTCGTTTTGTCCCACCTGAGAGCCTCTCGCTCTGCTCAATCATCTTTTGAAAAAACGACGCCGCGCCCCGGTTCCGTCGAGGAATTTATAGCGTATCAAAAGACTTCTTCCAGCATCCTATTATGTCTCCCCCGCTATAGAAAGTCGAATGCGTTGTGACAGGGCCTCAGCTTCCTCAAATCGCTCTTGTTGCCTATAGAGAGCGGCCAGTTCGTTGAGCGGGTGGGAAAGCAGAGCGTTGCTCGGCCCAAGAGCTTGCTCCCAGATGCTCAGCGCCCGCTGGTACAGTGCCTCAGCTTCTTGAGTGCGCTGCTGCTCGATGTAGACCTCGGCTTGATTGACCAGAGCAAAAGCGACGTTGGGATGATCCACCCCGAACGTCACCTCCCAAATGTGAAGAGCGCGTTCGAGAAGCTCTCCTGCTTCTAGAGAACGTTTTTGCAGTTGGTAGAGGGCCGCCAAATTATTGAGAGAGGTTGCCACCGAAGGATGCTCTGCTCCCAGCGTGCGTTCTCTGAGGGCAAGGGCTTGCTGCAAGAGCGGCTCGGCCTCCGTGTACCGCCCTTGTTGAAAATAGAGCATTGCTAATCCATTGAGGAACGTTGCTGCTCTGGGGTGGTCCAGCCCGGATGTTTGCTCCTGAATGTGCAAGGCCTGCTGGTAGAGCGGTTCGGCCTCCGCAGAACGCTCTTGCTGGAGCGCTGCTTCCGCCAGATTATAGTATGAGAGAGCGATCTCCGGGTGCAATGGTCCCCAGGCCTGCTCCTGAAGAGAGAGAGCCCGTCGAAAAAGGGGTTCTGCTTCCGCAAACTGGCTTCGGTGAAAGAAGAGATCTGCCAAACCAGTGAGGGACGTGGCCATGCGGGCGAGGTCAGGTTCCAGGGCGTGCTCCTGGAGCGAAAGTGCCTGTTGAAAGAGCGCTTCTGCTTCGCCATAGCGACTCTGGATTCGGAAGAGTTCTGCCAGGCGATTAAGTGATGCCGCCAGATCAGGGTGCTCTATCCCCAGAATGCTTTCCTGAAGCTGCAAAGCTCGCTGCAAGAGCGGCTCAGCATCGGTGTATTGACCTCGTTGGGTCAGATAATCTGCCATTTTGTGCAAGAGCAGAGCTAACGGGCCGGGAGGTGGTGCAGAGTCCAGCTGCCGAAGATACGCGGAGGCGTGAGGAAAAAGCCGCTCACATTGGCTCCACGTTTCGTAATCAACCTCAGGGAATATCGTGTTGAGCGCATGGAGTGTGCGTTCGCTCCACTTTTGAGCGGTGGATGTGTCCAGGCTCGCCCGCAAGGCTGTTTGCACTAAGCGGTGAAGCGAGAGCGTGCGGGTCTGGCTATCTCGTTTCAGCAGCGAGTAGGTAGAGAGAATGCTGATCGCTTCATGGAAGGCCAGAGGATTGGGAACCGTTGTGGCCTCCTCTTTATCTGCAATGGCTCCATCCTGAGTCAACAACTCTTCAGGAATGGCTTCGGGATGTACAAAAGCACACAGGCGCAAGAGGTCAGCTGCCATGCTATTGACTTGCTCGACCCGCTGGAGGGAGAGCATCCAGGTGGTTGCCACCGATGCGGGATGGCTATTCAAGGCTCTTCCGCGACGTTGAAGCAGATCCCGACTGTGGCTCTGGTAGAGGTGCAGATACTCTTGCAAACTGCACGATGTCTCCACCAGATAGGCTCCTGCCTGGTCAAGAGCGAGCGGCAACCCTCCCATGATCTCAACCAGTTGTTTTGCCTGTGTGTAAGTGTCAGGGGTTGTTTGCGCCAACTGCTCCACCGTCGCCTGAGAGGCTGACGCGTCGAGCAGTCCAGCACGTCGCAGCAAAAAGAGCATGCTGTCTTGCTCGCTCCAGGGAGAGAGTTCAAGCTCTAATGCCAGAGTGCCTAGCGTCCGATGACGCGTGGTGAGCAAGAGCGTCCCCTGCGGAGTCGTCGGAAGGAAGGGGGAGAGTGCCTCAACATCCTCCACATTATCGCAGAGAAGGAGCCAGCCCTCATGAACGTTGAGCCAGCGTCGCATGGCGGTGATGATCCGTTGTTGCTCCGCTTGCCAGGCTTCAGGCAGGTCCAGCGTTTGCGCCAATTGCACAAAAGTGGTGCGCAGACTTTCAGGCGTTTCGGCATCAAGCCAGAACACAGCCGTATAGGCGCGCGCGAAACGATAGGCATACTCCACGGCAACTTGCGTTTTGCCTATTCCAGCGAGTCCATATAGCGAGATCGCTGATGTCGAAGACATGGGCGACCCCGCGTGTAAGGAGTCATGCAAGGTCTGCAGCACCGCATCTCGTCCCGTGAAGTAGGGATTGCGCGGAAAGGGGACCGTCCAGAGGGAAGAAACGTGGGAAAGAGGCGATGCAGCTTCGGCAGCAAAGACCTTCACCAGATCTGGCAGGGCAAGGCCGAACTGTCGAGCGAGGCGCTCACGCCACATCTTTTGGGGGAAGACGAGATCTTGCTCCCAGCGTCGCAGGCTTCTGGCCGATGCTCCAATGGCCTCCGCCAGTGCTTCCTGTGACATACCAAGACGCAGGCGATGCCAGAGAATGTACTGACCGAGGCTTTGGAATGACGATGGCGAGGTATCTTGCGTCTCTTCCCGTTTCATTTTTATAAATTTCTCTCCTCTCAAGCTGAGCCGGACAGATTTTGTCCACAGATGTCCTCGTATTATAACATGCTGAGGCATACAATACAGCCCAGGTGATTTCTGGTTCAGTCTTTCTCTGATCGCTTCCGAAGATCCAGGCAAATGGTCACAGAATAAGGAGGGCTTTTAAAATGAACAACAAACATCAACAATTGATAGCAAAGGCGCAGGTGGCACTTCAAGAGAATAAATTTCAGGATAGTATCAAAGCCTATGATCAGGCGCTCCGCCTGCTTCCGACTGATGCGAGTGCGTATCATAGCAAAGGGCTTGCTCTGATCAGACTCAAGCGTTATCCAGAGGCGCTGGAGGCTTTCACTCAGGCGCAGCGTCATAATCCTAAAATGATCGGGGCTGCTTCCAACAAAGGGAACGTCCTCATGGAACTCAAACGCTATCAGGAGGCGCTGGAAGCGTTTGAGCAGGCACTGCACATTGACCCAACCAATGGAGCTGTCTGGCTGAATAAAGGGCACGCACTTATTGGGCTTCAACGTCTGAGTGAGGCCAGCAAAGCGTTTGAACTGGCGGAAAGGTTGAATCCGCAAACGACGAAGGTGTACCATCCAGATGGCAAAGTCGGCACCCCTGACGTGAGTCCGGCCAGACAGGCCGCTGCGAAGTCCGAGGCGTATTTCGCGCTCAAACGCTATCAGGAAGCCCTGACCGCCGCCAACGAGGCGATTCGCCTGGATTCCAAAGCGTGGAGCGGTTATTTTCACCAGGGCCAGGCATTCCTTCAGCTTGGGCGCAACGAGGAGGCTCTGGCATCTTACCGTGAGAGTGATCGCTTGAATCCTGAACATTCCAACACATCCCTGCTCATCGGCCTCGTCTGCGTTGAGTTAAAACGCTATGAAGAAGCGCTGACCTCGCTGGAACGGAGCCTGCGCCTTAACCCAAATGCCGGGCTTGCTTACAAAATCCAGGGTAAAGCCTATATGAATCTTAAACGTTTTAATGAAGCCATTGCCTCTTTTGATCAAGCGATTCGCTTTGATCCTGCGGATGTCAAAAATTATGCTGATAAAGCCTATGTGTTGCTGAGCGCAAAACGCTATGCCGAAGCCCTTGTGGCCTATGATCAGGTGCTCAAGTTTGAGCCGGGGAACATGCGCGCGATCCTCAATCGGGCTTTAGTGCTCGATAGCCTGGGACGCGGAGAAGACGCGTTGCAGGTGTACGATCAGGTGATCCGCACCTCGCCTCAATACGCTGGGGTTGCTTACTACAATCGGGCGCAAACACTCAAAGACCTGGGCCGCCAGAAGGAGGCCGAACAGTCTCTGCAGAAGGCGCGGGAACTCGGCTTTCGATAGGAGTTGGCGTTCTCAGAACAGCGAGTAAAGGAAGATGTATGGCACAGGCAAAGAACGCTGGGGAGCTTTTCGCCAACGCGACGCACAGAATTCCCTCAGCGCGGCGGATAGAAGAGGCGTTTGCGGGAAACTTTGAGTTCAAAGGTATCCTGGGCGCGGGAGGAATGGGCCAGGTATTCCTGGTGTATCATCGCGGCTGGCATGTTGATCTGGCCGTCAAAGCGCCCAGACCCGAATTTTTTGCTCACGCAGGTGGTCAGGAGGCTTTTCTGCGCGAGGCCGAAACCTGGGTGAATCTTGAATTGCACCCTCATATTGCTGAGTGCTATTACGTGCGCACGCTTGAGGGCATTCCACATATCTTCGCCGAATATGTTGCCGGGGGGAGTCTGGCCGACTGGATACGCCAGCGCCGCCTGTACGTTGGCGGGCCGCAGCAGGCCTTGCAACGGATTCTCGATATTGCTGTGCAGTTCGCCTGGGGTCTGGATGCCGCGCATGTTCAAGGGCTGGTGCATCAGGATGTCAAACCTGCGAATGTCCTGATGACCCCTGGCGGCGTAGCGAAGGTCACTGATTTTGGGCTGGCCAGAGCACGAGCGTTGGCTGAAGGAAGTTTAACCTTGCCCACGCAACCGGGCCAGCAGAGTTTGCTGGTAAGTGGGCGAGGTATGACGCCCGCCTATTGTTCTCCCGAACAGGCTGCCGGGCAACTGCTCAGCCGCAAGACCGATATCTGGAGTTGGGCGGTTTCCGTTCTGGAAATGTTTGTGGGCGAAGTCACCTGGCTGAGCGGAGTTCTAGCCGGGGAGGCACTCGCAAGCTACCAGGCTCCCGATGCTCCCCGGTTGCCAACTCTGCCTCAAGCTGTAGCGAATCTGTTGCGGCGCTGCTTTGCCACAAAACCTGAACAGCGTCCGGCTAGTATGGCCGCAGTAGCGCGAGAATTGATCGCTATCTACGAGCGCGAGTGTGGCGAACGTTTCCCACGCCAGGAGCCAGTGCTGGTGCAGGTGTTGGCAGATAGTCTGAACAACCGTGCCATCTCGCTCTACGATCTGGGAAAGCACGAGGAAGCGCGTGCGATCTGGCAAAAAAGTACCCAGGCGGATCATCTGGAATCGTGCTATAACGCGGGTCTCGCTGCGTGGTACGGTGCCCAGATCACCGATGATGCCCTGATCGCCACATTCCAGCTTGCGTGCGATAAGCAACCTGAGCATCCGTCCATTCCTCTCCTCCAGGCGCACATCCATCTGAGCCGTGGAGCCGTTCAGGACGCCGTGCCGTTGTTGAACAAGGCAGCGCACACTCCCTCTGAGGAACAGGAGGCGCGTTCCCTGCTAGAGCAGGTACGTGCCGGAGCTTTTCCCATGACGCAACAACTAGGTGTGCTTCAGGAAGCAACATCCTGCCGTGATCTGAGCCTGAACACCACAGGCGAGATTGCTCTGTGTATAGGCGAAGGGGCAGAGTACACGCTTCAGGTCTGGGACACAGTAACCGGCTGCCTCTGGCATACGCTGGCAGGTCATACGGGTACTGTCAACGCTGTTGGTATCAGCGGGAATGGACAACTCGGATTGTCCGCATCGAACGATGCCACCGTGCGCGTCTGGGATCTGGTCCAGGGGCGCTGCTTGCGCGTGTTCTCCGAGCACGACAAACAAGTAACCCATGTGAAGATGAGCCTTGATGGCACCCACGCGCTCTCCCGCAGTACGGACGGATATGTGCGGATCTGGGATGTTGAACGAGGGCAGAGTATCGCCACTTTCATCATGCCCGACATTCACGATCTGGCTCTGAGCGGCAACGGCACAAAGGCTGTGACCATAGATAAGGTGGGAGCGGTGCAGATCTGGGAGCAGGCCAGAGTGAAGAGCCTGTCTGGTCCTCTGGGGGAATATAGCACCAAAGCCAGAATTGCGCTGAGCGCCGATGGCAACACACTGATTTTGAGTGCGCCAGAGGGCACCCTGCACGTCTGGAATCTCCAGACAAATGGTCAGCTTCGGCGTGTACTGCGGGGCCATGCTGGTCCGGTCACGTCTCTGAGCTTGAGCGCGAACGGGGGCTTTGCGCTCTCAGGTGGGCGCGATAAAACCATGCGTCTCTGGGAAGTTGAGAGTGGGGTTTGTCTCTTCACCTGGCGCGATCCAGCCATCCAGGGCTTACCACCGATACTCAGTCTGGTTGAGGTGGTTTTGAGCGCCGATGGCAAACGCGCACTTTTTACCAGTTTCCGAACAGAAATCCAGATCTGGCAGATCGCCCAGGAGCGTTACACCGCTCCCCCACGCTTCTCCCGCCTGCACTCCCATCACGAAAGCGCCGACATTAGAACACAGGCGCAACGCTGGTTGGCCCAGGCCGAAACAGCGTATCAGCAGGGACAGCTTGCGCTCGCCCTGGATCTGCTCGCCCGCGTGCGCTCCATGCCTGATTACGCTCGCTCAGAGCGCGTGGATGCTCTTTTGACCAGATTGAGGCAGGTCTGTCCACGAGGAAGCTTCCGCAGTGCTGAACTGGTAGGAACTCTCTCTGAAGGGCGCGCGCGACGGACTCAGAAGAACATCCTCAATTTGCTGGAATCTCAGGAAATGCATTGGGCGCTCGCACTTAGCCCGGATGGGCGTACCGCAGTCACCAGCCGCGAGGATCAACTGCTGGATATCTGGGATGTGCAGACACAAAGTTGTGTGATGGCGATGCCTGGACATCGTGCGCCGGTGAGTAGCATCTGTCTCAGCGCCGATGGTACGCAAGCGCTCTCAGGAAGTCATGATACCACGATTTGCCTCTGGGAGATCGCATCGGGACAGGCTATTCGTCTGTTCCAGGGCCATCAGCAGCCCGTCTACGCGGTCGCGCTTAGCCAGAACGGGCAATTGGCCCTTTCCGGCGGCGCAGATAACACGCTCAGACTGTGGGAAGTCGCTACAGGTCGCTGCTTGCGCGTGCTTGAGGGTCACACCGATTGGATCTACTCGGTCAGCCTCAGCACCGATGGTCGCCTGGGCCTCTCTGGAGGTCGGGATGGCATCCCTTATCTCTGGGATCTGACGACCGGTCGGTTCCAACGCCTGGTCAACGCAGATGAAAAAGAGACCCCGAAGGCGCGAGAGGAGAAAAAATCGCTCTTCGCCGTCACACTCAGTTTTGACGGGCGATACGCGCTCACAGGCGGAAGTGACGGTCTCGTCTGCGCCTGGGATCTAGCCAATGAGCAGGTGCATTCCTACAAGACGCAAGCCGGGGGCAATGTGCGCGACCTCTGGATCAGTCCTGATCAACGTCTGTCCATCTCAGCCAGCGATGGAGGCATCGATATCTGGAATGTGGAGACAAAACGCTGCTTACAAACCCTGCCTGGCAATCCCCTGGGCACACGCGCGCTTGCCCTGAGCAGCGATCACTTTCGGCTCCTCTCTTATGGATACGATCAGAGTCTGCTCCAGTGGAGTCTGGAATGGGAACTGGAGGCACCTGTTGCGTGATTTCGCAACTCCTGGAAAACAGCCCTTCCATGCAATGTATCTACAGTGGTCCAGGAGCGGCTGCGGTAAGACTCCGATAGAGTTTTTGGAGTGAAGAGCCAGGCGTAGTATGCAGTTCCTCTCGGAGGTTCTGGCTACAGCGCTGAAACTGTCTCAGGGCTTGCTCTCTCTTTCCCTGTTGCAGATAACAGCGCATAATGCCGTAGTGAGCTGCTTCATGGCAGGGGTCCACCGCAAGAAGGTGTGTCCAGTGTTGCAGGCTGCTTTCCCAATCTTCTCGCCGCCAGTCAATGAGCGCCAACTGATGATGAGCATCCATGTATGCTTGCCGTAGCTTTTCCCGACGAAAGATACACCAGTCGTTATAGAAGGGTTGGACGTAGTCGCCGTGATAGAGATCCACCATTTTCGTCAGCGCGATGGCTGCCAGTTTGTCCTCTTTTTCTTCCAACGCCTTTTTTGCCCGGCTGCACTGCTCGTTGAAGACCTCTACGTCATACCACACCTTATTGCCTCCCGCTGCTGAGAGATTAAGCCTGTACAGGCCGGATTGGAAAACCAGGCAATTCTCGCCAAGAGCTTTGCGCAAATAATAGATTGTTGTGCGTACCGTTGAGTCAAGCTGATTGTCATCTTCAGGCCAGAGCGCAAGGGAAATTTGATCTTTGCGCATGGGAGTTCCGTTTTCCAGCAGCAAGAAGAAGAGTTCCATCGCACGAGCCATGCGCCAGCGCGTGACCGGCGTACCATTCAGGAAGACCTGTGGTTCACCCAGAGCCAGAATTCGAAAAGAGAAAACCTCCTGTTGGCTTTGCACAATCTGGATCGTTGCCTCTGGTGAAGCCGGGCGTTCCTGGGTTATCTGCCTGGTTGCTGCAGTGGCATTTTTTGCTCCTGAAGTCTGGTTCAGAAATGGGTGCAATTCAGGATAACGGCTCGACTCGATCTGGAGAAAGAAGTCAAAATCGCCTTTTTTATTGAGGTCGGTGATGCACTTGCTGATTGACGATGCTGCTCGTTTTTTGCCTTGCCGCAGATAGCAGACGCTGAGGCGGAGGAGCGCATTGACGTAAATAATCTGGATGCTGGCCTTTCTGGCCATGTCTGCTGCATATTCTAGCATTGACTCTGCCTGATCATAGTGTTGCTGAAACAGATGGACTGTTCCCTGTGTCAGATGGAACAGGCATTTCTCAAAGCCGTTGTTCTCGCCTTCTTTAAAAGAAACCTGATCGAGGAAGAACTGGGCCGTTTGCGTGTCGTCCATGAACAGATACGTCATTGCGAGATTACAGAGGCTGCAATAGGTAAGATAGCGATCTTCGCAGTGGCGAGCCAGGTTCAGGCCATCTTCCAGATAGTGTAGCGCCTCTGTGTATTGGCCCAGTCTATTATGCAGATCGCCCAGTGCCACCAGAGCGTAAGCCTCGCCACTCTTAAAGTGGTAGAGATCGCGTGCTTGATGGAGAGCCCGTCTCAGCAGCTCCTCGGCTTCCTGGGTAAAACCCTGGCGCATCTTGAGCAGGCCCATACTGCTCAAGCCGTAGATCATCCCTTTGGTGTTGTTCAGTTTCTCCCAAATTTGGAACGCGCGCAACTGGTGGTATTCCGCTAGCGCGTGATTGCCGATCCAGCTATAGGCGTTGGCAATCAACCTGTGCAAGGTGGCTGTTTGTGACTCGTTCTGTTGCGTGCGGCTCATTTGCAGCGCCTGTTGAAGCTGAGCGATGCCTTGCTGGATTTGGCCAGAGCCAACAATGAGAGAAACACCTAAATGTTGATATGCTCTAATATGTAGCTTATGCTCATCTGGAGGAAGTAGTTCAAGGGCACGCTGACAAAGCTTTTGCGTCTGCTGAAACTCTCCCTGGAAGAAGAGCAAATGACCGCGAGCAATGCTCAATTCCGCTTGTAGGCTCAAGAGTTTGTCCTGATCCTGCTCGCAAAGCTCGGCATTTACTAATGCATCGGCGGTGTCCAGGAGAGGAGGCACCAGGGAGAATTCGCCATGCCGTAGATGGATGTTGGAGGCGATCAGCAGGAGGCGCGGGTACTGTTTGAAGGTCTCTTCTGGTAACATCTTCAGCCAGCGCAGTACTGTTTCGCTATGTTCCTCGTAAACGATAGCATGGGTTGCTTCCAGCATGATCTTGACAGCCAGAGTATACTCCTGGGCCTGGCATGCGTGCATCAACGCTTGTTCGTATTGCTGATCAGCTTGCAGAAGGTGAGCTGCCCGGCTATGGAGCACGCGATAGTATTCAGGCAATCGAGAACGCAGGTGATCTACGAAAAGCTGACGGAGCACCGGGTGGCAGACATAATCCCTGACCTGGCTGGCATTGGTGTTCTCCCTGTCGCGTACGACAAACAACCCCAGCTGCTCTGCATGGATCAGTTGCTCCGCAGCATCGTTGATTTCTAGCAGCGCGTTGCAGTGCTCCGGGGTCAGCCGGGCCAGAATGGAGGTTTTTTTAAGGAACTCGTATGTGGACGTTTCGTGTTTGAAAACTTCGTTTGTTACATACATCAGGAGTTGTGCGCGATCACCGATCAGCGTCGGTTTCCCCCAATGTTCCGTCTGTGACTCCGCCGCGCGATGGAATTGAGAATATCCCAGGTGCGAACCAAGCAAAATCCCGGCAATCCATCCCTCAAAGGCGGTCGCGAGTTGTTCAGCCTCCTGATGCGAAAACGTGGTGATGCCTTGTAAACAGGCGAGGTCATAGATTTCTTGTGAAGAGAAGCGCAGTCCATCATTTCCCATGCCAAACATCTGACGGCGAGCAATAAGCGGCACCAGCGTTAGGTTTGGCATCGCCCGACTCTCAATAATAATAGCTCCTTGTGGTGGAAGACATGCGATCAAACGGTTGACGAGTCGATTGATGGGTTCACTCTGGTTTACCTCGTGATAGTTGCAAAGTATGAGTATGAATTGCTGTGGGATTTCATTTTTGAGAGCCTCTACCAGCGCATCAAAGAACTTATCGATTGTGGTGTCGGTATGTTCCCTCATCTCCGCTTCGCACTCCTCAAGCTGAAGAGCCGGGTGCGTTCCAAAGGCTGGAAGGCGGTGGCGGATGCTGGCAAGTAATCGCTGCAGAAAAATGGTTGGGTTGGTATCAGAGTCATCCAGGCTATACCAGCAGCATATGCTTGAGAGACGATTTACCGTATCCACAAGCAGGGTTGTTTTGCCATAGCCTGCTGACGCACAGAGCAGCACGAGCTTGTACGGAGAAGGCATACTCTGGTCTTGCGGTTCGATGACGCTGGTTAACGCTTGCACTATCTCTTCCCGGTGAAGGATGGTGGGGGGCAGTGTGGGCTTCTGGAGCTTATGTGAAATCCGGGCTGTGTTCATAAACACCCTTTCACAGCTAATAGGTATTTGTAAATAGTCACATCGTTTCGAGCGGTCCATGTGCATATCCCTATTTTAAACACTTTCCAGGTCGATATCAATAGAAACAACCAAATGGTTTTTAACAAGCAGGCAAATCGATATTTGCAATTTCTGTCAACAGTGCTGACTCGATGCTGACTTTTTTTCTTCCTCTCTACCGACAAATTTCTGACAGCAGGCCGTTATGCTTTTAACACAGAAACAAACAACTTGAGGAGTAGTAAACATGAAACAGTTTTTCCATTTTTGTGATTGCGTTGTTTTCTATCTCTGTATACGTCAGACGGGCTTAAAATTTGTTCTCTCTGGAATGTTCCTTATGGGAGCGGTGTGGGCGCTGCTGCAGCATGAGCACCATGTTCTTTTGTCTTTGCATACGCAAGTTTTTGGGTATCACAGCGATCCCTGGAATGGCTAGCATCCGGGTTAGCCATATTTTGCTAGAGCAGGTGTAGTCGGAGAAGGAGAATAGCATTTGTTCGTGCCGTGCCCAGCAAAGGAACTGTTATTGCTCATTACGTGAAGGCTGCTCAAAATAGTATGAGAACGAGGCGAAAGGGAGTCTTATGTCCTGGCAAACAGTTAATCAGATGTTGGGTCTGGCTATCGTCGATGCAAAGTTTGCACAGAGATTACTAACTAATCCGCTCTACGCAGCAGTGGAGTTTGGTTTTGATCTTACCCAGGAGGAGCAAGAGTTCCTCCGCGAGGTAGAAGCTCAAGATATTGTGGAGCTGAGCCAGATATTGATAGAAAAGTTCGATCAATGAGAAAAGAAATTAGCAATGGTACGCAAGGAAGGATAGAGGCGCACATGTTCTTACTCAAAATGAGTGTTGCGCTCATACAGCGACCCTTGTGGTGGATTACAGCACTGCTGTGGGGATTTTTGCTCACCTTTACTGTACCCTTCCATACGCTTCGTCTGTGGTATAGGCGTTACATTCCTCTCCGCATCCGTTGGCAAAAGCAGCCCATTGTCAAGGTGCAAGGACAGGAAGAGTTGCTAAAACGGGACTATGTTGTGAATGGGGCGCAGGATCATTTTGCACTGCTTGCTCCCCAGATAGCGGTGGCCTTTGAGCATCCTTTTCAGCGTATGGGCGTCCACACGGAAGAATATCGCCAGGAGATCGAAGAAGCCATTAGTGCGCTCTATCGTTTTAATCCTGACCAGAAGGCGCTTTCCACTTGCTTGCAGCGACTATTAGAGGCTGCGAAACAAAACTGGGTGGGTCTGGCGGCCTTCTCGCCTCGTGAACAAGAGATTCTGGAGCTTCTTTTGCAGGATGTGACCTACAAAGAGATGAGTTCTCTTCTGCATATCAGCACCAGCACGATGAAAACACATATCTACCACATTTTTCAAAAGTTGGAGGTTTCCAATCGCAGGGAGGCTGTATGTCTCATTCATAAACGTGGCTGGTTTTACAAACCGCAGTAACTCTCTCCAGGAAGCCAGGAAAAATCCATCCTACGATCCACGGTTCTTCATCTTCGGACATCATGATCAACAGAGAACATCGCGATGTATCTCTTCACTCGAGAGATACATGGTCAGTGTAATAAGTAGATACGGAAGTTTCAGATTATGAATTATGTCACAAACCGCAGCCTCTCTAGCTTTTCTCAACAGCTAGCAACAAAGCAGTTCAGTCCGCTTGAAACATCCTTACTTGATCGGCTCTCGTGTGCTATCAAGGATAACCTCTATCCCGAAGTAACGTTTCACCCCGATGACGGGATGCAACTTATTCGCTGGATTGAGTGTTTACCCAGAGAGATCCTCGACTCTCATCCACGCTTCGGCTTGATCTATATCTATGTCCTTCTGTTCATACAACAGTATGAGCAGGCAAAGCATCATCTACAGATCGTAGAGCAGAATCTGCAACGCTGGGAGTCCGGTGAGAAAGAGAGCATTCAGGCAGAGATTGCTACTGTGCGTACCTACCTGATGATGCACCAGGATCTTGCGGCTCGCTGCCGGGAAACATTTCACAATCTTGCTCGCTCCGTCATTGCCAAAACCGTTGAAACAGGTTTTCCTTCCAAGTCATTGCCCGATGCTGAGCTTTTACTGTTGCCTGAAGCTTTGAGCAAGCGCGAGCTGGAGGTTCTGAGCTATATAGCAGGTGGTATGTCGAATCAAGAGATTGCCCAGGCTCTCGTCGTGACGGTGGGAACGGTGAAGAGGCATGTCAATAACATTTACAATAAACTGAATGTCCATAGCCGTATTCAGGCCGTCAGGTATGCGCAGGCTCATAAACTTCTGCCCACGCTGTAGCCCGAACGAAGAGGAGCGAAGAAATAGAGGTGGAGATCTGGTTTTGGCCTGTTGTATTAGTCGATCTGCTCGTCAGAGGCTAGAACCAGTTTCTCTATCTCAGGGAGAGAGCAAGCCGTTCGCTCCTGGAGGTGCGCATACACTGCCTGGATATGCTTGACCTGTCGTTTCATCTCTGCTAACGCATCTGGTTTAATGCCCAATGTCGTCGTTCCACTCTTTAAAGATACCGCGATCTCGAAGAGCCTTTTCATGCAGGCCAGGGCTTCGAAGAACTCTAATTGCTCAATACGATGACCTGCCAGCCGTTGATACTCCTCAAGTACCATCCCTGCCAGCTCCGCAGAGTTTTGAGTGCGTAGCAGCAGAAGAGTCCATCCAAGATCAAAACGGTAATCTGAGAGATCGGTTCCCGTCCAATCAATGACGAAGAAGGCTCCGTCGTCTCGCATCATCACATTATTCAGATGAAAATCTCCGTGCAGCACAGATAAATGCAGGCGTGATACCTCTGAAGCTCTCTTTTGCAGCCACGCTATAACCGGATCAAACACTCCCGGCAGTTGCTGCTCGCTCAAGGTTGCCGCCTGGACAACGCGGGAGTGAATGACATCCCTTGCCTGATAGCGGGTCGGGTCAGGAACAAGCGGTTGCCAGTCCAGCTTATGGAGATCGACGTACAATTGACAACATTGCGTGACTAACGCCTGTTGACGCTCTTGAGGGGACTTTTCAAAGTTGTGAGCGACTGTGTGGCCCTGGATTTTTTCCATTGCCACCGCAGCCCGACCAAAAGGAGAATCGTCCAGCGTCGAGAACAGGACGCGAGGCACCGGATAGCCCGTGTGGGCAAGTTGCTCTAAACTGCGAGCTTCCTTTTGCGCTTTGCGTATACCGCTTTGCCCGTAGTAGAGCTTCAGGATCACCTCTTCGTTGCTGCGCTCTCCATCCTCTTCATACGCCAGGTCGATGCAGAGGAGTTCTCCTTCCCAGCCAGTACTGATGTTCGTACAGGCCGCTATATGAATATTCTTTCTCTGCGGAAATGTCCGCGTATAGAGAGAAAGAAAATGCAATATTTCCTCTTGCATGCTTGTTTTTCTCTTTTTTATCCATTTTATCACGAATGGCTTAATGTTGAGAGGAGCATGTATCATGTGTTCGACCGTTCATCATGCATACTCCTCTCAGGATTCTCGACAAGGTGCTAGCATGCTCTGCATCTTCTCGCGTGAAGTTAAGAGATAGAGGCAGCGATTCCTTCCTCGATACTGGAACGTATCTGCTTTGCCAGCGTCTCTACCTGAGGTTCGCGCAACATCGTGTAGTGATTGCCTGGCACGGCGTGGTTATGTACCTGCCTGGCAAACTGATGCCAGCCATAGGTAATCTCCACCTGCTCTCCCGATGTGAAGGCGCTGGCTCGATAGAGTGTAATCTGACCAGCATATGGCTGGGGCCGATAGTTGCAGAGGACCTTGATGTTATTTTTGAAAATCAAGAACTGGCGTTTAATATAACTGGCATCTACGCCAGGAGGCAGCACATTGGCCCTCTGCGCATCCAACAGCAGTAGCTTTAATTGCCCTTCGGTATCGGAGGCAGCCACCCCTTCCTCGATAGAGGAGAACGCTGTGTTTGACATTCCCGCTAGATCGCTGACAAATTTGGTCAGGAGCGTATACTCGTTCTCATCAAATTGCTGGGGTGGAAGGTAGCTATCGAAAAGGCCCAGGAAGGCTATTTTCTGGCCTTGCAGCTCTAATTGGCGCGCCATCTCAAAAGCAACGACGCCACCCATAGACCAGCCGCTCAGGTAGTATGGCCCCTGTGGCTGGACGGTACGTAAAGCGGCTATGTAAGCGGTTGCCATCTCTTCGAGGGAAGAGTGGAGATGTTGATCCGAGGCGCGTAGCCCATACATTGGTTGATCGGAACCTAGATGGTGCGCCAGGCTCGTATAACAGAGCACTTCGCCGCCGGAAGGGTGGACGCAGAAGAGCGGCGGGTTGCTGCCCGTCTGCTGGATCTCGACCAGTGGAGTAAACGTGATTTGCTCTTCCTGTTGACGTAGCACCGTGGCAAGGGAGGCGATGGTTGCGCTCTCGAAAAGTGCGGAGAGCGGCAGGTCCACGCCAAATAAGCGCTGGATCTGTGACATCAAACGGACTCCTGTCAGAGAATGGCCGCCGAGCTGGAAAAAGTTATCTGTTACGCTGATGGGGCTGACCCCTAAAAGTCTCTCCCAAAGATGGACCAGTTGTAATTCGATGGCATCGCGAGCCGCGATATGCTTCTCCGAGGCCGATATTGTGATGGGACGGCGTAGAGCCAGCGCCTGACGGTCGATCTTCCCATGCGGTGTTAGCGGCAATTCCTCGATGATAGAGAGAGCTGTCGGCACCATATAGTCGGGCAAGCGATCCCTCAGGGAGCGTTGTAGTCCCTCTTTGGATAAGGACGCGCCTTCCTGGAGGACAACATAGGCAGCCAGCCGTTTCTCGCCGGGCAGACTTTCACTGACGACAACAACCGCCTCGCGTACGTCAGGATGAGCCATTAATAACGTTTCAATCTCGCCTAGCTCAATACGAAAGCCCCGGATCTTGACCTGATGATCGCGCCGTCCCAGAAATTCCAGGTTGCCATCTGGCAGATACCGCACGATGTCGCCTGTTCTGTACAGACGCGCTCCTGGCTGTGTGCCAAATGGATCGGGGAGAAAGCTTGCGGCTGTCAGATCGGGACGGTACAGATACCCTTGAGATAGGCTTTGTCCGCCAATAAAAAGCTCTCCTGGTACGCCGAGTGGTTGAGGATCGCCTGCTCGATTCAACACGTAGACCTGTGCGTTGGCAATGGCTCGTCCGATTACCGGCAAGCGGCCCTCGTCCAGATGCTCACCTGAGGCGTCCGGCTGCTCTGGCGTAATGGGAGCCCAGGTCGTAACAACGGTATTCTCGGTCGGGCCGTACATATTTATCAGGGTGAACGGCAAGTTTTTGATCGGGGCGCGATGAAGCTGATCGCCTCCTGTCAAGAGGAAACGCAAGGCTGTTTGAGCGGGCCAGGGGCGATTTACCACCATTTCTACCAGCGAGGTTGGCAGGAAAGAGATCGTGATGCCACGTTTAACGAGCCAGGGAACGAGCGCCGTTGGGGAAAGGCGTACTTCTTCCTCCACCAGATAGAGTAGCGCCCCCTTTGTCAGATAGGGCCAGATCTCGAACACCGCCGCATCGAAACCCAGATTCGCCAGATGCGTTGTTTTATCAAGTGCCGTGACCCCGAACGTTTCCTGATACCAGCAAACCATATTCAGAAGGGCTTTATGGTTAATGACAACTCCTTTAGGGTTCCCTGTTGAGCCAGAGGTATAAATGATATAGGCAGGATACTCAGGGCTGATCCTGACTGGAAGGTTCTCAACTGGCTGCGTTTTCAGCAGTGTTCCTGCTTGTTCCAGGTAGAACAGAGGAACCTCGCACGTTGTCAGCCGGGCCGCTACGGTTTTCTGGGTGATAAGCAGGGTGGCCTGTGCTTCTCTTAGCATGAAAGCGACGCGTGTTGGTGGGGTGGAAGCATCGAGCGGCAGGTATGCCGCCCCGACTTTCAGTGTTGCCAATAGCGCGACAATCATATCCAGGTTGCGTTGCAGGTAGATCCCCACGTAGCTGCCCGGCCCCACTCCTTGCGCTTGCAAATAATGTGCCAGCTGGTTAGCTTTCTTGTTGAGTTCGCCATAGCTCATCTCTGCGCCGCGAGCCGAAACAGCTGGATCGGTTGGGCGTTGTAGCGCCTGCTGCTCCACCATTGCGCAGACCAACTGTTCCTGTGAATAGCTTCTCTCGGTTGCATTCCAA